>CAYMSZ010000028.1:9313-12315 GCA_964393285.1 uncultured Lachnospiraceae bacterium
TCTCCGGCATTGTCATCCCCTGCAGGCTCATCCTCGGTAAAGATACCGCCGGAGAAATCGTCCTCTGTATCAATATATACGACCCGTTCTTCTTCCGCTTCCGGTTCTGTAACCACAGGATCTGTCTCCGTCACAGCAGGAGGATTCTCCAGCTCTCTGGTAGGATAAATATTCATATAAACCAGCAGGTCCTCCATGATCTCTCTCCAGAGAGTAGAGGCGTGCTTACTCTGGGCCTGATTTTCCATTCCATGAGGGGAATCTACCACAACATACAGGACAAATTCCGGATTCTCCGGATTCACGCCGCCGATAAAGGACAACAGATAATTGGTCTTATCACGACCTGCTTTTTCTGCGGTTCCGGTTTTCCCCCAGATCTCATAACCGTCGATTTTGGCATTTTTACCGGTACCGATATCTACTACATCGAACAAAGCCTGTTTCAGGTACTCTGCTGTGCTTTCACTGACTGTCTCTCGTACCACGACTCCGTCATTTTCCCAAACCAGGGCACCATCACTGTTTTTGACCTGACGCACTACATGAGGTTCATAATAGGTACCGCCATTTACCACGGAACAGTACGCTGCGATCTGCTGAATCATGGTCACATTGCAGTTCTGACCAAAGGCATTGGTAGCCAGAGTCGATACATCCATATTTTCTTCCGAATAGAGGATACCTGTCTCTTCTCCCGGCAGATCAATGCCTGTCTTAGCTCCAAAGCCAAAGAGAACCTGATAACGGGACATAATCGTTCTTCCCATTCTGGAGCCGATATTCATAAGGGCATCATTACAGGAATTCATCAAAGTTTCCGTCAGGGTCTGGTATCCATGGGTATGGGTACATCTGATATACCAGCCGCCTACCCGTTCTCCTCCGTCACAGGTAAACATGTCACTGGTTGAAATCACGCCTTCATCCAGGGCGGCTGCCACTGTCAGGGTCTTTGTGGTGGACCCTGGCTCGTAGGTCTGGGTAATGCAGAAATTCTTCCAGATGGTAGTGTAGGCTGTTACCAGCTCATCTTCTGTCATGGCGTCAATCTGCTCCTGGGTATATTTCTGCAGCAGACATTCCTGATCGGAGGGATTATTGCAGTCAAACACAGCATCTCCTGCCATGGCCAGAATCTCGCCGTTATTGGGATCCATAACAATAGCTCCGATATGATCCGCCTGAAGCTCCTCCTGAGATGCCGCAATATGATCCTGCAGAATCTGCTGAATGCTGGCGTCAATGGTCAGTACCACATCATTTCCATCCTCTGCCGGAATCACCACCCGTTCCAGGTTGGAATCTTCATTCAGATAGCCATATTCCCGGCCGTTGGTACCTACCAGCTCATCATTGTAATACTGCTCCACTCCATAGCTGCCTACTGAGCTGTCATCTCTGGAAAAGCCCAGAATCCAACAAGCCAGATCATCATAAGGATAGATTCGTTTGTACTTGGTCTCAAACCAGACGCCGGATACGGTTCGCTTATTTTCCTTATCACTGCTGTAAGCCTCTTTGATCTCCAGGAACGCATTCATCTCATCTTCCGTCAGCTCTTTGTCGTAGATCACATAACGGCTCCCGATTTCCTTTTTCTCCAGAACCAGCTGTTCCAGCTCATTCCGGTCGTAGCCGTAAGCCTCCACCAGAGCATCCAGGGTGTTCTGCAAAATGGTGTCATCGTTTCCACTGGTCATAACCACAGGGTCCAGAATCAGATTATACACCTTAATGGTGGTAGCCAGCACCGTTCCGTTGCGATCCACAATATCGCCTCTGCGGAATGCCAGCGTACGGCTGTCATAGTCCTGCTGGCTGAAAATAATCTTTGTGTAATCGTCGTTGCTCTCTGTGCTGATTTTCAAAAGAACCAGTGCAAGTGCAAACAAAGCCAGCGCGATCAGGAGAAAGATCAGCGCCAGCTTTCTTTTCATATACCGTTTAAACGGTTTGTTTTTCTTTAATTTGCGGTCATCTTGGGATTTCGTCATACTGTCTTACATACTCACTTTCTACCTGACTATAATAGATGACCTGATCTTCACTGGGGTGTACCATGCCGAGTTCATTGACTGCCACATCGTAGATATGATCCAGGTCCACATAGGTCTGTAACTGACGTTCTAAAAGAGCATTGTCTGCCTTTAGATTTCCCAGCTCCTCCTCAGTGGATTCGATCTGATTCAACAGGGATACACTGGTTGACTGAACCTGCAGATAATTTACTGCCAGAACCAGAACAACAACGGCTGCTACTGCAATAAAGCAGATAAATCCAGGGGTCATCTGAAGAGCCTTCTCCTGATTTCTGCGGATCTGGGCATTTCTTCTCTGGATCTCTCTTTCTCTCTTGCGAATCTGCTCCTGTTCCTGTCCGGACAGTTCCCATTCCTCTTCCTCCAAAAATTCCGGCTGTATCTGTCGCACTGCGCTGCCGCTTATATACTCATGTCCGGACTGTCCTCTGCTGTTTTCCTTTTTTCTTTTGTAGGAATGATTGACTGCTTCCATCTTGTCGCCTCTCTGCCCTTATCGCTTCTATGAATGTCCTCTAAATGTGTTCAAATACCCGTAATTTGGAACTCTTTGCCCGTTTATTTTCCTCACATTCCTCCTCTGACGGAATGATAGGTTTTCTGGTAATTACCTTGCCTCTGCTTGTCCGTCCACAGACACACACCGGGAAATCCGGCGGGCAGATACAGGGGTTCTCGTTCTCACGGAACTTATTCTTTACGATGCGGTCCTCCAGGGAATGAAAGGTAATAATGGCAATTCTGCCACCCGGATTCAACCTGGCTATCATCCCATCAATGGAATCCTCCAACACGCTCAACTCGTGGTTACACTCGATTCGAAGTGCCTGAAAGGTTCTCTTGGCCGGATGACCGCCGCCGCTTCGTACTCTGGCCGGAATGGCTGCCTTAATGATCTCCACCAGCTGTCCGGTGGTCTCAATGGGGGCTTCCTCTCTGGCTCTTACAATGTGCTTTGCA
>CAYMSZ010000029.1:0-12260 GCA_964393285.1 uncultured Lachnospiraceae bacterium
GTTTGGAAATCACACTCTCGATATCGTCTCCGATATAACCTGCCTCTGTCAGAGAGGTGGCATCGGCAATAGCCAACGGCACATTCAGAAGCCTTGCCAGGGTTTTTACCAGATACGTCTTACCACAGCCTGTAGGGCCTAATAAAAGCATATTGGACTTTTCAATCTCGATTCCATCAGACAGATCGGCACTGATTCTCTTATAGTGGTTATAGACTGCTACAGAAATCGCTTTTTTCGCCTTTTCCTGACCTACTACGTATTCATCCAGCTGCGCCTTGATCTGATGGGGCGCAGGAATCTGTTTTCTATCAAAGGGAACCGGAGATTCTTCCTTTTTCTTTTTCTTCAGACGCTGACGCCCTGGTACCTCCGGGCTATTCATCCCCAGCTCATTCAGGTTGATAATGTTCATCCCCATACCGGGATAATTTTTCAAGATCTGCTCATAGTCAGACAAATTGGAACCGGACAGACTGTTAAAGGCTTTCTGCAGGCAATCCGGGCAAATATCCATATTGCCGGGCATCCGTACCATTTTGCCTGTCTTACTCTCCGGTCGGCGGCAGATAAAGCACACCTTCTCATACTCTTTGTCCATAGGGTCCTCTGTCGACTCCGTCTCCGAAGAAGCGCTTCCAAAAGCTTTGTCTGCCTCTTTCTGGGATTTGTCTTTATGATCAAGGATTTCTATGGTATCTTCATCTATGGTATCTTCATCTATCGTATTTTGATCCATCTTATCTCTCTCTTCACTCATATCGGTCTGCTCCTTATCCTCAGGCAAAAATCCCTGAACAGAATTAAGTATACCTGACTTTTTCCTCACTTACAAGTAAACTTTCTCTAAAGCCTCTGACTCTCTGACTGCAACCTTTCTCTCATGCTACCAGACAAATTCCGCTCTCAGACCATCTTCATCATGATAGCGAAAAGGCCGCCCACAGCTGGACGGTCTTTCCTGGAAATGGGAAATATGATAACTTCGTGACTACTCATCAATTTGCGTTTTCGCTTTTGAAGCCTAAGGTAATCGTCAGCTCTACCTCCTGGTAGCTGCCTTCGATCAAACGCTCTACGGTGACCTGAACCTGAGTACCGCCTGCCAGATAAGACAGAGCCTCCTGCAGATCGGACACATCAGAAATGGTATAACGGTCAATGGATACGATGATATCTTTTTCCTTCATACCGCCTTCTGCTGCCGGAGATCCTTCTACAACGCTGTAAGCATAAACACCGATGGGCATTCCGTAGACACTGGCTGACTGACTGTCTACAGACAAAGGCTGAATTCCCAGATATCCAACCTGGTCATCGTCTACTTTCTGGCGAGTCTCCCAATTCATCATTTCTTCCATGAGATCCTTCACCTCTGAGATAGGAATGGCATAGCCCATACCCTCTACATCATCCTCTGTAACCTTTGCTACATTGATACCGATGACCTCTCCGTTGGCATTCAGCAGTGCGCCGCCGCTATTGCCGGGATTGATGGCTGCGGAAGTCTGGAGCACCGTAAGGGTGGTACCCTCATCTGTGGTAATCTGACGGTTCAATGCACTGACAATTCCTTCTGTAACAGACTGTCCATAACCCAAGGCATTACCAATGGCGATGACACCCTGACCCATCTCCAGTTCATCGGAGTCTCCCAGATTGGCAATGGCAATGGCGCTCTTTGTCTCATCTGTCAGATCGTCCAGTGCTACAGAGATAATGGCAATATCATTGGAGGCATCTGCACCTTTTACCGTAGCTTCCGCTGTAGAATCATCTGCGAACTGGACAGTCAGGCTAACGGTATCTTCAATGACATGATTGTTCGTCACAATCAGCAGTTCCTTATCATTCTGACCTACAATGATACCGGATCCACAGCTGTCTCCATAATACTGCTGTGAAAACTGCCAGAATCCATATCCCTCGGTAGTATATAAAGCTGTATTGGTAACGGACACTACGGAAGGCATCACAGCTTTTACCACACCGGATACATCTGTCAGCATAATGCTTCCGCTGGAAGCCTGATTCAATACTACGGTAGGCGCTGAGGCAATGGTGTTTTCTGTCTCATTGGCTGTACTTTCCTGTATCTGAACGGTTTCTTCCTTGTTTGCTCCGCTTAGCTTGTTATAAATCTCATGGGCACTGTATCCGCCTGCTGCTGCAATTCCTGCCAGCAGAACCAGACCTAAGGTAATGGCAACAACTTTGCCAACCCCTCCTTTTTTCTGATGGCCGGTTCCGTAATTTCCACTGGTATTGCCGTAGGAATCGTTCCGGTAGGAGTTATTCTGGTAAGAATTACTCTGGTAGGAATCATTCCGATAGGACTGATTCTGGTAATCGTTATTTCCGGAATAATCACTCTGATTATTCTGTTCGTTCTGGTTATTCTGATTATAAGATTGATACTCGTCGTTCATAGTAGCTTCCTTTCTCTTACACTCATCAGCTATCCCAACATCCAACGCCTCAGGAATGAAGTATTCTTTTCTTATTGGCACCTACTATAAACATCAATTGTGTTAAATCTGTGATGAAATATCAAAAACATTGCAAACTTTCTCAGATTTTACTTTTAGTCCCCGGTAAAGCCGGAATACTGCTTGATATAGTTGCTAATGGCACGAACCGTAGAGGAAGTATTGTAATCCTCCACATCGTACAGGAATTGATGCAGCTCCTGAACATTCTTTTCCAGATCTACAGGGAATACATAGGAGGTGCCATCCACTGTTGCCGACTGTTTTTCAAAGGGGAAGCCTGCCTGATCCACTACATTGAATTTGGCAATGGCCTTTACCATAGAAAGGACATCGGAAACCTCCAGATTGGTCTCCACATAGCCCAGCACTTCGTTGGCAATATTATTCAATGTAAGCAAATCTGCTGACTTTGCCTTTTCCAGAATCAGGCTGACCACTTCTCTCTGTCTGGCTGCCCGTCCATAATCGCTGTCAATATAGCGGATTCGACAGAATGCCACTGCCTGCACACCGTTCAGGTGCTGATATCCGGCGCTGTATATATAGTCAGACTCAAAGTCATCCGGATCCGTATACAGACCTGTGGAGTTTCTGGTTTCCTGGATATAGCCGTTAATATATTTCATCATGGATTCCGGAACCTCGATATCAATTCCACCCAGCAAATCGATCGCCTTTGCCACTGCATACCAGTTCACAGAGACATAATCGGTAATATTCAGATCCAGGTTCATATTCAACGCACCCAGACCACCCAGAGCACCGTCTCTCCAGTACATGGTTGTCAGTTTGCGGTAGGTGCCGGATTCATCAATGGCATCTTTGGTAAATGTATCACGGAATACACTGCAAAGCTTAATATCGCCAGTGGCATTGTTGATGCTAACCAGCATCACTACATCAGAATGTCCCTTCTCTGTTTTCATATCTCTGGCATCCAGGCCAAATACTGCAATGGTGCGATAGCCGCTTAAAACAGTCAGGGTATCTTCCGACAGATCCTCATTGACCACAATCTGCTCTTTTGAGAAATCCGACTGGATCACCAGATCAAATTTCCTGATTACAAAAATAGCCAGTGCCAGACAAGACAGCAATAAAATTTCCACTACCAGCAAAATGATTTTCTTCTTTTTGCGGCGTTTCTTTTGTTTCTCTGTCTTTTTTCCCTGTTTCATTTCTGCTTTTCTGGCTTTCTCATCCATTTTTTTCCGGGAGTCTAATTCTTCCTTCGTCAATGGCTGGTACTCGTATTCTTCCTTGTTTGTATCCTGTCTTTTCTTTTTCTGTGCCATGTTTTCACCTCTTCAATCTAAAAGAGTTTCCTCCTTTTTCCTTCTTCTGTTGGTCTTAGTAGGCATTTTTGTTGACAAATCCATGGATAATCGTCATCCATATAATCTTGATATCCAGTGCCAAAGACCAGTTTTCGATATAGTACAGATCATAGTCGATTCGTTTGCGGATGGAGGTATCTCCCCGATATCCATTTACCTGTGCCCATCCGGTCATCCCCGGGCGCACCTGATGTTTTACCATGTATCTGGGGATCTCCTCACGAAACTTCTCCACAAAAAAAGGTCGCTCCGGTCTGGGACCGATGAGGCTCATATCCCCCTTCAGCACATTGATCAGCTGAGGCAGCTCATCAATGCTATGGCTGCGGATAAAGTGACCTACCCCTGTTACACGGCTGTCACCGGCTTTGGTCCATTCTTTTTTCTCTTTGCTGGCATCCTGCACCTGCATAGAGCGAAATTTATACATATTAAATGTGCGATTATGCAAGCCCACTCTCTCCTGTTTAAAAATCACAGGCCCGGGAGAAGACACCTTCACAGCAATGGCCGTTATCAGCATAATCGGAGAAAAAACGACCAGACAAACAGCAGCTCCTACCACATCCAGGAACCGTTTTAAAGCAGCATTGAAGGAATCCGATAACGGGACATGACGAATATGGATCACCGGCAAGCCTTGCAAATCCTCTGTATAGGGTCTGGAGGAAATGATATTGCCATAGTCCGGAACAAATTTGGTATGAACGCCGGATTTCTCACAGACTGCCACAATATGCTCCAGCTTACTGTATTCATTCAAGCCCAGTGTAATAATAATTTCATCCAGCTGATTGACATTCAAAATATCCTCCAATTCGTCGGTTCTGCCAATCACATAAATGCCTCGATACTCATACCCCCACTCTGTGGTATCATCTAAAATTCCCCGGATGCGATAGCCCCAGATGGGGTTGTCCATAATCCGGTCAATATACTGATTGGCAGAAGGGCTGCATCCTACCAGCAGGACATGCTTCTGATTGTATCCCTTGCGTCTGAACAGACGCAGAATACGCCGGGTGGCGTAGCGAAATACCATGTCGCCAACGGTATTTAAGACAAAGAACAAGGCCAGCATAGGCCGGGAAAAATCCTGTAATTTCTCTTTTCCCAGGAAGAGGATCAGTGAAAAGAGAAGAAGGACGATAAAGTTCGCCTGACAGATGCTCCAGGTCTCCTGGAGGCTCTGGGTCACTCGCTTAGGAGTATACAGTCTCAGAATCCAATATACCAGTAACAGGGAAGGAACCAGAAAATAAAGAGCAGACAGATACTGCCTGAAGCTGTAAACTGCCACAACTGTACCGGTAAAAGAGCTGAAAATCTGAAGCCGGAATACGCATACATAAGCAAGCAAATATGCCGCGACGATTACCGCGGCATCTAAAAATATAGCAAGATTGTTAAACCGTTTCTGATTTTCCTTAATCATAGACTCCTGTCTTTCCGGATATTCCCTGATATAAGGGCACAAAATCCTCCCGATTATATTCTACTCTTCCAGTCATATTAGCCCAAAACAAAAGGAAATGCAAGGAAAAGTTTTTATGGTCTGGCATCGAAGCCTATCGGATCAGGTGACGCTTTCCGTACTCATAGGCATAGATCACCATATTTATGATCAGCTCCCATTCGATACGAATGTAATTGGGAAGATGGGACAGCTGAAACTTTACCCGATGGCACTTATATAGCGTAGTAAATCCCTCTTTTAATCCTTCCCTGTATTCCTTTCCAAAGCCTCGTTTGGTAAAGAAGCGGAGCTTGATGGCGTAGCCCACTGCCAAAAAGATTCCATTCAATACCAGCTGCAGCAGGGGCATATTCTTATAGTTCAGATACACACTGTTACGGGCTGCCAGACGAACCTTGAAGGGATTGTATTTTGAACCGCTGGTTCCGCTGCCGTAATGATACACCACAGCTGTGGGGCAATACCGGTTCTCATAGCCTGCGATCCTGGCTCTGTACCCTACATCCAGATCCTCCAGATATGCAAAATGCAGCTCGTCAAAGAGACCAATCTCCTGGAACACACTTCTGCGATAAATTGCAGCTCCTGCACAAGCCGTAAAGACGCGGCGAGGAGTCTGATACCCGCTGCTTTTTTGTCCCACGCCTCTCTGGAAGCCCCAGCCGATGATGGTATATAAATCTCCTGCGTCATCCATTTTACTGTGATCCAGCATCTGAATCATTTTGCTGCTGACAGAAAAAGCTCTGGGGTTCTCATCCATGGCCTTTTCCATCTCCTGTATATAGTGGGGATCCACCTGGGTATCATTATTTAACAGTATGACATAATCTGTGGCAGCCATGCGAATTCCCAGATTGACGGCGCCGGAGAATCCTATATTTTCCGAAAGAGCCAACAGGTAAACAGGAATCTCCTTTTTCTCCTTTTTTTGAGAATCCGGTTTCCTCTTTAAAAATTCTCCTTTTTGAACGGAAATCATCCCCGGCAGATTTTCCTCCATCCACTCCAGGCTGCCGTCAGTGGAACCATTATCTACAATCAGGACGCAAAAATCCTGCTGTGTCTGACTGCTAAGAGCCTCCATACAGGGCTCCATAAATTTTTTTCCGTTGTAATTGGGAATTACTACAGTTGTTTTCATTATATTTCACCTTAGTTCTCTGTTTTTCTGTCTATGTGCAGCCTATTTTCACTTCACTCTTTTCTCATAATCTATTTCATAGGGATTACGCAATGTAAAATCATTCCGTGCCAACGTCAGATTTACATTGTAGAAGGGATCTCCTGCCCGAAGCTCTCTCTCCCATTTTTCTTTGAACAGATCCATTTCTCCATTGAAGCGGGCAACCTTTTCCGGCGTATCTTCCAGCCCTCTGGTCTTGGACTCATAGTGATAGGCTTCTACCTGGGCATTGTAGAGAATGCCGTATCCGGCTCTTCTTACCTTCAGGCAAAGATCCACATCGTTAAATGCCACTGCCAGATCCTCAGAAAATCCTCCTACCTCGTCAAAGACAGAACGACGAATCATAAGGCAGGCAGCTGTTACGGCACTCAGCTGCTGGGTACACCAGTCTCTGGCCATATATCCCGGGTCCCATCTGGACTGGCCCACAAAGGCATGTCCGGCTACTCCTCCCAAACCGATCATGACGCCGGCATGCTGAACCGTATCGTCACCATAGTACAGCCTGGCTCCTACCACGCCGATTTCCGGACGCATACAGGGATTCAGCAGGCCGTCTACACAATCCTGGGTAATCATCTCCAAATCATTATTCAGCAGCCACAAATATTCACCTTTGGCATAGGTTGCGCCAAAATTGTTGATGGCAGCGTAGTTGAATTCTCTTTCCCAGGTGATAACCTTTACATTGGGATATTTCTTCTGCAGCTTTTCATAGTAGGAAAAGGTTTCCGGTTCGGTGCTGTTATTTTCTACAATAATCCATTCCAGTCTGGGGTACTGTGTGCGCTCCATAACGGAATGCAAGGTTCGATCCAGATCTTCTACATGATCTTTGTTGGGAATGATCACACTGACCAAAGGGTCATAGGCTCTTTCATACCGGGTGATATACATACCGGGTTTTGCCCCATGGGTCACCACCGCCTGTATGCCCAATCTCCTGTAGTGTGCTTCGATGGCTCTCTTTCCTGCTTCAAAGGCATATCTCTTACTCTCCGGGTTCTCTGCCGTAGAGGCTTTATGACAACGCCAATGATACAGGACTTTCGGCACATGGTAGATCAGCCCGGCTGCCTCTGTGCATCGGAATATAAAGTCATAATCCTGGGCTCCGTCAAAATCAGGGGAAAACAGGCCGGTCTTTTCTAACAGACTGCGTCTCACGCCAAAAAGATGACAGATATAATTCATACTGCGGAGAAGATCTTCGTTAAAATCCGGTTTCATATGGGGTTCGTAGAACTTCTGACCTTTTTGATCTGTCTTATCTTCATCGGAATAGATGACATCTATTTCCGGGTTCTCCCGAATTGCCTTTGCGAAGGAATACAACGCCTCCGGAGACAAAAGGTCATCATGATCTACTAAAAGAATGAAATCTCCCTCTGCCATTTCCAGGGCTGCATTGGTGTTTCCTGCAATCCCTCTGTTTTCTCCCAGAAAGCGGTAGCATATGCGGGGATCCTGCCGATTCTGAAATTCAGTCTTTTCCTCGCTTCCATCTGCCAGGCACAGCTGCCAGTTTCCGTAGGTCTGAGCTTTTACAGAGTCGATCAATGCCTCCAGGAAACAGGAAGGGGTCCGATACATGGGAACACAGATGCTGAATCTGGGGTAACCTTTTTGATCCTTTTCCCAGATCGCACTGTCCTTTCTCTGTTTTTCCAGCTGAGCGGCGGAAGGCAAAGCGCCCTTTCTCCACTTTTCATAGCTTACTGTCTCCAGACGGAAAAACTTATTATGAATCTTTTGGAATCCTTTTTTTGCCCCGTTCTTTTGGAAGTAAATAATGGTTTTTTCAAAGATATTTTTCGGTTTTCTCTCTTCCTGTATTTCCATAAATTCCTCTCTTACTGTCCGTCGTGGAGATACTTGCCTTTCAAATCCGGTGCCACCAGAGTCAGATTTGGATTATAGTAGGGGTCGCCTTTCTCCTGGTAGGCAGGAAAGCGTTCTTTTAAGCGTTTCTGCTCCCGCAAAAAACGGGCCTGTTTTTCGCTGCCCTCTTCGTAGCCTCTGGTTTTGGATTCATAATGGTACAATCTGGCATAAGGCGTATACACCACCAGATATCCTGCTTCTCTGGCCCGGAGGCAAAAATCAATATCATTATAAGCTACCTGAAACTCGGTAGATAAGCCCTTTAGCTCATCCCACAGAGAGCGTTTGCACATCAGGCAGGCCGCTGTCACAGCACTGTAATCCTGAATCAGCCAGGCTCTGGCATAACTGCCGGGATCCTCTTTTTCTGCTCCGTAAAAAACATGTCCGCAGCAGCCTGCCAGCTTCATAACCACGCCGGCATGCTGTACGGTGCCGTCGGGATAAAAGAGGTGGGCTCCCACAATACCGACTTCCTTTCGGCTGAGAATTCCTGCCATTTCCCCTAACCAGTCCGGAGAAATCACCTCTGTGTCATTATTCAGCAGAACAATATATTCTCCATGGCAGAAGGAAACGCCAAAATTATTGATGGCGGAATAGTTGAAAGAGTCCTTCCAAACCACCACCTGTATTCTGGGATCTGCCTGGATTTCCTTATAGTATCCCCAGATTTCTTCTGTGGTACTATTGTTTTCCACAATAATAATCTCATAATTGGGCCAAAGGGTCTTTTCCAGAATGGATGTAATACAGGTCCGCAGGGTCTCTGTCTCATCCTTGTTAGGAATGACAATGGATATTCGGGGAGGATTGGTCTGATCCGGAATCTCATAATGTACCCGGTAATACCCAAACCTCTCTGTCTGCTCTGCCCATCCCTGGATTCCTACCCGCTTCAGATGCTCCTCAATGGCGCGTCTGCCGGCTTCATAGGCATAGGTCTTGCTCTCCGGGTTCTCTGCGGTAGACGCCGGATGGGTACGCCAATGATAGAGAACCCTGGGCAGGTGACTGATTTTCCCCGCCTGTTCTGTCAGGCGAAGAATCCAATCATAATCCTGGGCTCCGTCATATTCTGCCCGGAATCCTCCTGTTTTCTCTACGAGGGTGCGCTTTACCATCAGAAAATGGCAGATATAATTATTAGAACGCAGCAGATCCGGATTATAATCGGATTTAAAATGAGGTTCGTAATAATGCTTCAAATCCAGAGATACCTTATCCTCATCGGAGTAAATCAGGTCGGCATCTTCTGATTGTGCCTGCAGCACCATTTCCTCCAGGGCTGTAGCTTCCAAAATATCATCATGATCCAGCAAAGCAACCCACTGTCCCTTTGCCATTGAAAGAGCCTCATTGGTATTTCCCGAGATTCCCAGATTTTTGGTCAGCTTCTCATAGGAAATTCTCTCATCCTCCGGTAATATTTTTCTTCGATCTACCGAGTCTTCGCTGCCATCTGCCAGACAAAGCTGCCAGTTTTCATAGGTCTGCTTTCTGACAGATTCTATCATCTCCTCATAAAACGTTACAGGAGTATTATAAAGAGGCACTACGATACTGACAAGAGGCTGGTTTTCCAACACTGTCATTCTGCCTCCTGCTTTTCTCTGCTCCTCAAGCCAGGTCATGTATTTATTTTCCTGCGTTTCATAGCGGCGCTTCATCCGCTCTTTCCATAAGGTAGGACCGGATTTCAGCAAAAATCTCAGATCATCCCCTGCCATAGCCGGCGTCGTCATTCGCACCATCCTGGAAAAAGGCACATATTTTCTGCCGGTTTCTTTCTGCAGCTGCTTGGGCCGCACTGTAATTCTCTGGAAACCACTGTCGCCCCGGAAGATCACCTGGTAGGTCTGCGTCATCTGACACACAAATTTTATATCAAAGCCGCAGTCCGGGTTACGGTCATCTCCGAAAACAGCCCGACAGGCATCCGGACGCGACAAAGAGCGAACCGTTGCTTCTACCTCCGCTCCGCTTTTTTCTTTCACTATAATCGTTAAAGGGGATCCGTCCATGGATACTGCCCAGCCTGTGAGATGGACAATATCCTCCAGTAATTCGGATCGGTCGATATAGTACCGTATAGCTTTCATGAAACCTCCACAAAAGGGGTAATCAGGCTGCGATACCCGTTTTCTTTCATTTGAATGAACCACTCTGCCATAGCCCCTTCGCCTCCATCCATCCGGGGCATACCTATCTTTGCCGCCACAGCCTCTGAAATGGCATAACAGGCTGTATCCGGGATCAGATCATTTCGATACCAATCCGTATGTCCCAGGGAATCTGCCGTACCGGGCTTTGCTCCTGCATAGAGTACCATTCCCCGGGAGTGTCTCTGCAATAGCATACCCTGGGATCCTATGGTACCGTCCGGCTTCATCCTGCGGCAGCCTACGATTCCGATTCCCGGTACCGCCGCCCAGTTGCATAACTCTTTCTCTGCTTCTTCCGACAATTCAATGCCGGGAGCCGTCACCAGATGTATCCCTGCTACTTTGTTTGGAAAGCAGACACGGATGCAGGTACTATGCTCATCCACAAATTTTGCCCTGCCTGGGATTCCCACACGGTCCAGGTGGTCCTGCACCGCTCTCAGCTGCGCCTGTCTGGCATAAGGTTTTTCCTCTACTGCCAGGGCTGTAGAGCCGGCAGCTGCCCTCCAATGATAAAGGATTCCCGGAATGTGTTCAATCCGGTTGGTTCGCTCCCCTATCCGCAGGAACAGATCCCAATCCTGGGCTCCGTCATATTCTTCCCGGAATCCTCCCAGTTCTCGTAGCAGGGAGGTTCGAATCACAGACAGATGGGTAATATAGTTGGCACTATAGAGCATCTCCATGGACCAGTCCGGCTTATACAGCGGATTATAATCATACAGATGATCCTGATCTGTCAGGTCGCTGTCGCTGTAAAGGAAATCTGTATCCGGTTTCCGCTCCAGCCATTCTTCTGCCAGAAGGAGGGCATCCAGGTTCAGCAGATCGTCGTGATCTACCATAACCACATAATCTCCTGTTACCAGCTCCAGTGCCTGATTGGTATTTCCTGAAATTCCAAGGTTTTTTTCCAAATGGCGATATTTTACCCGAGGATCCTGAAAAATTTCTGTTACTCTTGTTTCTATGGTGTTTACCTTGCCGTCATGGAGAGAGGCTGCCTTTTCGCAGTCCTCCCGAATGGACCTGGGACTGCCGTCTGCCAGACAAAGCTCCCAGTTCTGATAGCTTTGATACATGACAGACTCTAACAGGTCTAATAAATACTCATGATTTGTCTGATACAGGGGTACCAGAATACTAAAAAGATGATGGGGGTTCTCCTCCGTCTGCCTTGTTGCCTCCACCTGGGTGGTGCATCCGGGAAGTTCCTCGGCATCCTCATAGGGATTTGGCAACCCGGCAGAAAGGTTGGTGGCACCATCCTCTGCCCGTACCCCGGCCTTCTTTGTCCTGTGGAGAGACATCCTGACCGTTTCCTTCCAGCCATCCGAAATGGTAGAGGTTCTAAGAATATGAACGGGATTGATCCTGCATTTTGCCTGACGGTTTCCTCCTTGCAGGATCAAAATGCTCTCCTTGTCTTTTTCTGTCTGGAATCGCACTCGAAACCCATATTGATTCTCTTCCCCCTCCGGGAAAAAGGTCTTTCGGATGTCTTCTCTTGTCACGCGGCTGATCTGTGCCTCTATGGGCTCTCCTTTTTTTGACTGCACCTGCAAAAATGTGTTTGCCTTCGGTGTATCGCCAATGAGCCAGCCTACGATTGTCACATATCCATATTTATATTTTGCATACTCAATATGATAGTTCACACGCTTCTCCGTTACCTGCCGTATTTTTTATCCGCTATTGCCTCTGGTTACCTGTTTC
>CAYMSZ010000030.1:0-12156 GCA_964393285.1 uncultured Lachnospiraceae bacterium
ATAGTAAGAAAAGAGGCTTGTTATTTTGGATTATAATCAACAACGTCGAGGCAGGCAAATGTACGGCTACCGTCAAAACAACGGCTGCCGCAACATGAATGCCTCCTACCAGTCTTCCAACCAGGCACCCTGTCAGTCTCCCTGTCAGGCTCCTGAGCCCATGCCTATGCCGGATGCTCGCCCCGTACCTGCCAGTCCCCGGCCTATGCCCCGGTCAGGACAGGGCTGTCCCGGTGCATCTGAAAATGGTATTTTCTCTGCCAACGATTATGCTCTGGCCATGGCGTATGTCAAGTGGCAGCAATGGGGATCTGTCTATACTCCCCACGAAGGGCTGTCCATTGGAACCATATTCCCTTGTTTGAATAAACCTTTTTGCGCAGGGAGGTGCCGTGGATGAATCAGCATTTGCTTCATGAAGTAGAAATGGCAGGTTTCGTGTTGGATGATATGGTGCTGTATCTGGACACTCATCCTACTGACATGGAAGCCCTGGCCTATTACCAGACTGCCCGTGCCAATTATGAGCAGGCAGTTGCCAATTACACGGATCAGGTAGGTCCCTTATTTATGTATGATGCCTGCGGAAACAGCCAGTTCTCCTGGCTTACGGAAAGCTGGCCCTGGGAAGGAGGATGTAACTAATGTGGAAATATGAAAGAAGATTACAGCATCCCGTCAATATTTCGACTACAAATCCAAAGCTGGCTCAGGTTATCATCAGTCAGTTTGGTGGGCCGGATGGAGAATTAGGAGCTTCCATGCGTTATCTCTCCCAGCGCTATACCATGCCTTACAAGGAATGTAAGGGGCTGCTGACAGATATTGGGACAGAAGAACTGGGGCACATGGAGATCATCTGCGCCATCGTTTATCAGCTGACACGAAATCTGTCTCCTGAGGAAATCGAAAACTCCGGCTTTGCTCCCTATTATGTGGATCACACCCTGGGTCTGTATCCACAGGCTGCCGGCGGTACTCCCTTTAGTGCTCAGACCTTCCAATCTGTAGGAGATCCTATTACAGATTTGACAGAAGATATGGCAGCAGAGCAGAAAGCCCGTACCACCTATGACAACATTCTTCGTCTGGTTAAAGATAATGAGGTAGCAGATCCCATTCGTTTCCTGAGGGAAAGAGAAGTTGTCCATTTCCAGCGGTTCGGAGAAGCTCTTCGCATTACCCAGGATCACCTGGACAGCAGGAATTTCTATGCCTTTAACCCGGCCTTTGATGCTCCTGTTTTTTGCAGTGCCCAGGAAGTCAGTGAGAGTGCACAAAAGGATATGTAAGGACTAATAATGTCCATCCTTCTCTGTTAAAAAAATACAGACCTGCCACAAGTCCTCATGTATGACTTATGACAGGTCTGTTTTCAGAAAGCTCTGTTTTTTACCTGCTGCCTTTTAAAAATTTGTGGCTGTCATTTCTTTTCCGGCCAGCACCTCTTCGTAATCTTTCAGATTGCGGCGCAGCAGCTCCGGTGTATCCAGTCCATAAGGGCAATGCCTCTTACACCGTCCGCAATTTAAGCAGTCCTTAATCTTCATCATCTTGGCCTGCCCCTCCGGCGACAGATGTCCTGCCGACGGGGAACGACGCAGTAAAAGGGACATACGGGCACAGTTATTGATCTCAATTCCTGCCGGGCAAGGCATACAATAGCCACATCCTCTGCAGAAGCTGCCATAAAGCTGTTCTCTGTCTTTGGCAATGATCTCTTTGATGGCCTCTGTCATTACAGGAGGGTTGTTTATGTAGCTTATAAATTCATCCAGTTCACTTTCCTTCTGAACGCCCCAGATAGGCAGCACATTTTCATACTGACCGGCAAAGGCATAGGCAGCCGCCGAGTTGGTAATCAGTCCACCGGAAAGAGATTTCATGGCAATAAAGCCCATGTTGTGTTTTTCGCATGCCTGAACCAGTTCTACATCCTGATCACTGCACAGATAGCAGAAAGGGAATTGCAGCGTATCATACAGTCCGCTTTCGATTGCCTCATGGGCTACTGCCAACCGGTGATTGGTAATTCCGATAAAACGAATTTTTCCCTGCTCTTTGGCCTCCATAGCTGCCTCATAGAGACCGGTGCCATCACCGGGTTTGGGACAGAAAGACGGATTGTGGAACTGATAAAGATCAATATAGCTGGTCTGCAGCTTTTCCAGGCTGGTCTCCAGGTCTTTCCGAAGCTCATCTCCTGTCTGGGCTGCTGTCTTTGTGGCAATATATATCTGACTGCGGACATCCGATAAGGCATAGCCTATTTTTTCTTCGCTGTCGCTGTAGGCTCTGGCTGTGTCAAAAAAGGTGATACCGCTCTCATATGCTTTTTTCAGCAACAAAGCCGCCTCATCCCGGGTAATTCTCTGGATAGGCAAAGCGCCAAAACCATTTTTGTTTACCGTAATCCCGGTTTTCCCCAATGTTACCGTCGTCATAATCCATTCCACCTTTCCTTTCACCTTATCTTATAATATCCAATCCGTTCCGATATTTCAAAGCCGCAGGACCGATATAACTGACACGCCACAGGATTTTTCGTGGAGACCTGGAGACAAATCCTATGGTCTGTCTGCCGGTTTTCCTGATCTTCCTTACAGATCTGTCCGGCTAAGTGAACCAGGAAGCTTCTGCCGTAGCCCTGATTTCTCCATTCCTTTCGGATCTCCAGTCCATAAAGATAGCTGACCTGATCCCCAAGGGGGCTCAGAAAGCATTTTCCAATGTAGGAACCGGTATGCCTGCTGTCCTGTCCCTGATACAGATACCAGGCTTCCTGTCTCCGGCGCAGATACAACCGGTTTGACTCCTTTGGACAGCTGTTCTTTTTTGCCAGCTCCGAAACCGGTATCTCCATCATCCATTCTTCATGGTCCAAAGGCAGCTGCCAGTGGGCTGCCACCCTCTCTGCCTCTCCACCCTTCCCATGGGAAAGGAGAAAAAACATTCTGTCGGGACTTCCCAGTTCTTCCTTCATTTTTTTCAAAAGAGCTGTCAGAACTCCTTTTCTGCGGTACTCCGGTCTGGTGTAGGCCATGATCTCGCCCAGTTTTTCTTCCGGGAGAAAAACACTGACAAAGCCTGTCAAACTGCCTTCTTCTCCATATGCCAGATAGAAGCAAGGAAGATTGGGGTCTATATTCTCCTCGGCATTCAGCACAGGCTCCATATAAATGGCTTCCTGTTTTTTACAGGCATCTAGCAGCAAGCAGATCTCCTGTTTTTGCTGCATGGTCAGTTCCGTTGTTACCTGGATCTGCATGTTTTATTCTTCTCCATCCTTCAACAGCTCTTCCATGGTATGCCAGCCCAGGACAGCACACTTGACTCTGGCCGGCATATGGGAAATATCAACGAGAGCGCCAGCCTCTTCCAGCTCCTCGATTTCATCCTCTGATGCCTCTCCCTTGATCATACGGAAGAACAGATCGGCATAATGTCTGGCTTCCTCCACTGTCTTACCGATAATCAGCTCCAGCATAATATCTGCTGATGCCTGGGAAATGGCGCAGCCATCTCCTACAAAAGAACCGTCTTGAACGATTCCGTCTTCTACTCTCAGCTGCAGCCAGATGTCATCCCCACAGCTGGGATTTACTCCCTCCAGTACCAGGTTGGGGTGATCCAGCTGGTGCTTGTGAATGGGATGAAGATTATGATCTGTCAAAATCTCGTTATAAAAATTATTCGCCATAACCCATCTGCCTCCTGATTCCTTTTAAGCAATCGATAAATCGCTGCACTTCTTCCTCTGTGTTGTAAAAATAAAAGCTGGCTCTGGTAGTAGAATTTAATCCCAGATAATCCATCAAGGGCTGTGCACAATGGTGACCGGCCCGGACGGCTATGCCGCAGGAGTCAAAGATGGTGGCTACATCATGGGGATGTACTCCGTCAATGGTAAATGTCAAAATTCCGCAGTGATCCTCCGGCTGATCCGAACCGATGAGATGGACTCCCGGAATCTCTTTCATGGCTTCCATTGCCATTCTGGTAAGCTTCTGCTCCTGGGCGTGGATAAAATCAAATCCAACGCTCTGAATATACTCTATGGCGGCCTTCAACGCCACAGCTCCGCCGGTATTTACCGTACCGGCTTCAAACTTGTGAGGAACCTCTGCGTAGACTACCCGATCCCAGTGAACGATGGAAATCATCTCTCCTCCGCTGAGGAAAGGAGGCATCTTCTCCAGAAGCTTCTTTTTGCCGTATAAAACGCCGATTCCCATGGGAGCCAGCATTTTGTGACCGGAAAATGCCAGAAAGTCCACATCCAGATCCTGAACATCTACAGGAGTGTGGGGTACACTCTGGGAGCCGTCTGCCACAATCACTCCTCCCAGGGCATGAACCTGGGCGGCAATGGTTTTCAGGTCATTTTTTCTGCCAAATACATTAGAGGTGTGGGTGAGAGCTACCAATCTGGTATTCTCATTCAGCGCCTGACAAAGCCGTTCCTTTGTGATTTCTCCGTCTTTCTCACAGGTCAGCTGCCGCAGGGTTGCTCCGGTTTTTTCTGCCACCATCTTCCAGGGAAGAAAATTAGAGTGATGCTCCATGACACTGACTACAATCTCATCTCCCGGTTTCAGGAAATGTAATCCATAGCTGAAGGCCACCAGATTCAGGGCTTCCGAGGCATTTCTGGTAAAAACGATCTCAGCAGCTTCTTTTGCATGGATAAATTCTGCTGTAGTCGCTCTGGCTGCTTCATAGCTCTCTGTTGCCTGCTCTGACAGCTCATATACCCCGCGGAAGGGATTGGCATTTTTGGTCTCGTAGAAGGTTTTCTCTGCTTCCAGAACGCATAAGGGTCGCTGTGATGTGGCAGCATTGTCCAGGTATGCTATCTTATGATCTGCCAACAGAGGAAAATCCTTTCGAATTTCATACGCTCTTTGCTCTAACTGATCCATCACTCTGTCTCTCCCTTGATATAGTCCAGAATTTCCTGACGGAAACCTTCTTCCCAAATCATGCCTGCCACTGCATCCACCTTGGCTCTGGCCAACATGTTAATGGCTTCCTTCTCCGGGATACCCCGGCTGCCCAGATACAGCAGCAGTTCCTCATCCGGTCTGCCGATGGTAGCGCCGTGATTGCCTACTACATCTTCCACAGCACACAGGATGAGGGGTATGGTCTTATTGATACAGTCCTCGTCTAACAGGAGAACTTCTTCCTTCTCATTGCCTACAGAGCCGCTGGAGCCATGAACAAAATCAATGGTTCCCCGGAAAATCTTCTCTGCGCCTTCCCGCAGGGAGCCTCCTGCCTGGATATCACACTGGGTATTCTCTCCCAGATGACGGACCAGATAGTTGATATCCAGCTTATGACCGCCTTCTACCATGTAGCCGATATCGGATTTCATGGAGCTGTTTTTACCTGCCAGATCAATCTGACATCCCATATAGCTTGCCTGACCGGAGAGAATCAGCTGCAGAATCTCAATGCGGCCTCCCTCTTCACAGTACCCTCCGATGTCGTTAAAAAACCGGGTACCATCTCCGATTCGCTGTACCTGTACCAGACGGATGGTGGCATTTTTACCTGCATATAGTTTGGTCTGGACGGCACCTGTACCCTGGGATGCTTTATCTGCCTGATAGTCCATAAATACGGTGACAGACGCATTCTCCTCTGCCTGGAACCCCACCTGATTCATCACCTGTGCTCCATCCTCATAGTCAAAATGCATCTTTACAGGTTCTTTCACAGTCTGGCCTGCTCCTACCTGATAAATAACAGGACGGATATCTGCCAGAACGGCCAATCGGTCTATCTCCTTACCGGAGCCGGTAGCCATCTCTCCGTATTTTTCTGCCAGAATACCTGTGGTTACCACCTCCACCTGAGCAGATTTTTCTATTTCATATGTGCCGCTTTCTTTGATCACCACCTGCTCTACCTTGGTCTGGTTCATATGCAGGTGATTCCAGGTTAAAGACGGCAGTTCATTTATTATCATATCCAATGCTTCCATCTTTCTCCTCCTTAGCCGATGCTGCCCTTCATTTCCAGGCGGATCAGGTTATTCATCTCTACGGCATATTCCAAGGGCAGCTCTTTGCCTACATTGTCTGCGAAACCGCTGACGATCATGGCTCTGGCTTCTTCCTCGGAAATTCCTCTGCTCATGAGATAGAACACCGCCTCGTCACTGATGCGGCCGATGCTGGCCTCATGTCCGATATCCGCATCATCGGTGCGGATGTCCATGGCAGGAATGGTGTCGGAACGGGAAATATCGTCAATCATCAAAGACTGGCAGGATACAGAGGATTTGGCCTTTTTGGCCTTTTTGGTCACTGTCACCTCACTGCGGAAGGTGCTGATGCCGCCACCCTTGGAAATGGAGCGGGTGGTCACATAGGAGGATGTCTCCGGTGCATTCAGTACCACCTTCATGCCGGTATCCAGATTCTGTCCCTCCCCGGCAAAGGTTACTCCTGTGAACTCACAATGAGCCTTAGCACCGTTCAGAACACTCATAGGATACAGATAAGACACATGAGACCCAAAGGAACCGGATACCCACTCAATGGTACCTCCCTCATCTACCAGTGCTCTCTTGGTATTCAGGTTGTACATATTTTTGGACCAGTTCTCAATGGTGGAATACCGCAGCTTGGCATTCTTCCCTACAAACAGTTCCACGCAGCCGGCATGAAGGTTTGCCACATTGTACTTCGGTGCAGAACATCCCTCGATGAAATGCAGATCCGCACCTTCATCTACGATGATCAGGGTGTGCTCAAACTGACCGGCTCCCGGCGCATTCAGACGGAAATAGGACTGAAGGGGAATGGCTACCTTGACGCCCTTCGGTACATAGACAAAGGAACCGCCGCTCCAGACAGCGCCATGAAGAGCTGCAAATTTATGATCGGTGGGAGGCACCAGCTTCATAAAGTGCTCCTTCACCATATCGGCATACTCTCCCGTCAGGGCACTCTCCATATCCGTATAGATGACACCCTGATCTGCCACTTCTTTTTTTACATTATGGTAAACAAGCTCAGAGTCATACTGGGCGCCTACTCCGGCCAGGGAATCTCTCTCTGCCTGGGGGATACCCAGACGCTCAAAGGTATTTTTAATATCCTCCGGCACATCAGACCATTTGGCACTCATCTTGGTATTGGGGCGGACATAAGTAACAATGTTGCTCATATCCAAACCGTCAATGGAAGGGCCCCACTCCGGCACCTGGAGGCTGTTATAGATTTCCAGGCTCTTTAAACGAAATTCACGCATCCAATCCGGATCATGCTTCTCCTCAGAGATCTTTTCTACAATATCTGCTGTCAGTCCCTCCTGGATCCGATAGGAGTCCTTGGACTCGTCTTTGATATCATAGATACTCCGGTTGATATCTTCTACATAGGTTTTTTCTTCAGACATGCTATTCCCTCTTACTGATTCAGATATTTTTCAAAACCGTTCTCATTGATCTCGTCGATGAGTGAGGCATCTCCGTTGGCCACAATCCGGCCATTAACCAGCACATGGGTATAATCCACATGAAGGGCTTCCAGGATTCTGGTACTGTGAGTGATGATCAAAAGAGCACCGTTCTGGTTCTTCTGATAAGCTTCCACGCCCAGGGATACAGTCTTTACCGCATCTACATCCAGACCGGAATCGGTCTCATCCAGAATGGCCAGAGAGGGCTTTAACATCAACAGCTGAAGGATCTCCGCCTTCTTCTTCTCACCGCCGGAAAAGCCAACATTCAGATCTCTGTCCAGATAGGAGGGATCCATGTTTAACAGCTCCATTTCCTTCTTTACCACCTTGCGGAAGTTCCAGAGGGTGATCTTCTCTCCTCTCTGCTCCATGGCGCTGCGAATAAAATTACCCAGGGAAATGCCGGGTACCTCTATGGGATTCTGAAATGACAGGAATAATCCGGCCTGAGCTCTCTCTGCTACAGACTTATCCAGCAGATTCTCTCCCTGGAAGGTCACATTGCCTCCCAGAATCTGATATTTGGGATTTCCCATCAAGGCATATCCCATGGTTGATTTGCCTGCACCGTTAGGCCCCATAAGAACATGGGTCTCTCCTGCATTCATTTTCAGACAGACCTCATGTAAAATCTGCTTGTCCTCTACTCCTACCGATAATCCATCGATATTCAATACTTCCTGTGCCATTTTGTTTCTCCTCCTCGAAACGTTACAAAAACCTAGCATTTTACTAGGATTTATATTCAAAAAAATACAGTCAGAAGCTGACCACTGGCTAGTGTATCATATTGATATTGGTTTTGCAAGATATGATTTCACCGCCGCAAACAATCCGGCCATCCTCATAGAAAACAGCAGCCTGTCCCGGTGTAACCGCCCGTACCGGCTCGTCAAAGATGCAGCGGATCCGGTCTTCTCCTTCCCGGTAAATGGTAGCCGGTGCTCCGGCATGGGAGTAGCGGATCTTCGCCAGAACTCTGGCCGGCTCTTTTAAGTCTCCCCATCCCATGAAATTGATCTGCTCACAAACCAGCTCTCTGGAAAACACATCCTCTGCCTCGCCGATCACCACCTGGTTGGTCTCAGGACGAATCTCGGTAACAAAAACAGGATGTCCCATAGCCAGGTTCAGTCCTTTTCTCTGGCCTACTGTATAATGAATGATGCCCTTATGTCTGCCGATAACCTGTCCATCTGCCGTAACAAAATCTCCCGGCAGGCTGGGATGTCCGGTATCCTCCTCAATAAACTTTCCGTAATCGTGATCGGGAATAAAACAGATCTCCTGGCTGTCCGGCTTGGAGGCTACTACCAGGCCGACTTTCTCAGCGATCTGCCGGATTTCTTCCTTATGGTATTCTCCCACCGGCATGAGGGTATGGGCCAGCTGATACTGGGTCAGATTATACAACGCATAGGTCTGATCCTTTTTGGCTGTAACAGAATTGCAGATGGCATAACGGCCATCCACCCCCTGACAGATTCTGGCATAATGGCCGGTAGCGATATAGTCTGCTCCGATCTCCATGCTTCGACGCAGCAGGCTCTCCCATTTTACATAGCGATTACAGGCGATGCAGGGATTGGGCGTTTTGCCCTCCTGGTAAGACTTCACAAAATAGTCCATAACCTGGCTGCGGAATTCCTTCTTAAAATTCATAACATAATAGGGGATCCCCAGCTCACCTGCTACCCGTCTGGCGTCCTCCACAGCAGACAGGCCGCAGCAGCCGCCCTTTTCCTGGACAGCACACTGATTTTCATCCTGCCAGATCTGCATGGTGACACCGATGACATCATATCCCTGTTCCTTTAACAGGTAAGCAGCCACAGAGGAATCCACCCCTCCGGACATGCCAACCACCACTCGTTTCTTCATACGATACTCCTTTTGGTATGTCAAGGCTATTGCCGCTCTCTGCCGCCAGCCATATATTCTTCGTATTCCGGAGAGAGGCTGCGCACCCGCTCCACCATCTCCTTCAACCGATCCACTACCAGATCGATCTCTTCCATGGTATTCTCCCCTCCTATGGTAAATCGCAGGGAGCCTCTGGCCAGTGACTCCGGAAGTCCTATGGCTGTCAGCACATGGGAAGGCTCCACAGAACCTGAGGTACAGGCCGAGCCTGCCGATGCACAGATTCCCTCCATATCCAGAAGGATAAGCAAGGTCTCTCCCTGGACAAACTGAAAGGATACATTGACATTCCCCGGCAGACGATCTGTAAGGCTGCCATTGACGCGGCTGTAAGGAATCTCCTCCAGAATCCGCTTCATCATGTGGTCTCGCAGGGCAATCTCTTTGATACTATTTTCTCCCATTTTTTCCTCTGCCATACGGGCTGCTGTTCCCATTCCCACAATGCCGGGAACATTTTCCGTACCGGCTCTGCGGCCTCGCTCCTGGCCGCCGCCATGGAGATAAGAATGAATCTTTACGCCGTTTCGAATGTAGAGAAATCCCACGCCCTTGGGGCCATGAAATTTATGAGCACTGGCACTGAGCAGATCGATCTGCATTCCTTCCACATCAATGGGAATCTGTCCAAACGCCTGGACTCCATCGGTATGGAATAAAATTCCGTGGGCTCTGGCAATGGCTCCGATCTGGCGAACAGGCTCAATGGTACCGATTTCATTATTGGCAAGCATGACAGATATCAGGATGGTATCCGGCCGGATGGCTGCCTCCAGATCCGACAGAGAAATACGGCCTGCCTCATCCACAGGCAGATAGGTAACCTCCATGCCATGTTCCTCCAGCCATTTGCAGGTATTCAAAATGCCATGATGCTCAATGGCTGTGGTAATGATATGCTTTCCTTTGTCTCTATAGGCATCGGCAACGCCGATGAGCGCCCAGTTATCCGATTCGCTGCCGCCTCCTGTGAAATAAATCTCACTGCCGGTACAGCCTAGCATCCGGGCAATGGTCTCTCTGGTGCGGCGAAGAGCATTCTTGGGTTCTTCTGCCAGGCGATAAACCGTAGAGGCATTGCCATATTCTTCTGTAAAATAGGGAAGCATAGCCTCCACTACCTGAGGATAGACCCTGGTAGTGGCAGCCTGATCCAGATAAATCTTTACATCTTCTCTCATATTCAGAGTCCTCTACTCTTTCACGCGACGGATCAGTTCTCCCAGATAGATTTCATTTACTGTCTTCATAATGCTGTCATCGATCTGCTGCCATACATATTTGGTCAGGCAGGATTCTGCCTTTTCACAGCCGCCGTTCTCGCCGCCCATTCCGTTGCAGTCTACAGGGCTCAGATCTCCCTCCAGAGCCAGCAATACCTCCCCTACGGAAATCTCGTCGGCAGGTTTGGCCAGCTGATATCCGCCGCTGACCCCTCTGGCAGAGGTGACCAGTCCGGCTTTTTTTAACCGGGAAATGATCTGCTCCAGATACCGCTCCGATACATCCTGGCGCTGTGCAATGCTATGAATGGATACCGGTGCTTCTCCACTATACAACGCCACATCCATAATGGCTTTCAGTCCATACCGGCCTTTCGTTGACAACCACATATTTTCCTCCTAAACCCTATCGTTTTACTAGGATATTCCAGAGGAGAATACCACGGGATACCGTCTGCTGTCAAGGGCAGAGAATTTGAAAAACTGACCTTTTCAATCTTCTTTCCTTATGATATGATAAGCTTACATCAAATGGAACAATGTAGGGATGATGTTTTTCCATCCGTTTTACAGAAAGAAGGGTACCTCATGGAGAATAATAAGGTAGTAATCGCATTAGGACGCAGTGCTCTGGGAAATGATTTTCCCAGGCAGCAGGAAAATGTGGCACAATCCGCCAAAGCCATTGCCGATCTCATCGAAGCCAAATATCAGGTCGTCATCACCCACAGTAACGGTCCCCAGGTAGGCATGGTTCATACTGCCATGACAGAATTGAGCAAGAATCATCCGGACGAATACAGCAACGCCCCCATGTCTGTGTGCACAGCATTCAGCCAGGGCTACATCGGCTATGATTTGCAGAATGCCATCCGCACAGAGCTGTTGAACCGGGGCATTTATAAGACTGTGGTTACTCTGATCACTCAGGTTCGCGTCGATCCCTTTGATCCTGCTTTTTCCAATCCGGTAAAAACTCTGGGACGCTATATGTCTGCCGAGGATGCTCAGGCTGAGGAAGAAAAGGGCAATTATGTCATCCAGGAACCGAAAGGCTATCAGAGAGTCTACAGCTCTCCCAAGCCTATGAAGATCTACGAGATCGAAGCCATCCGCACTCTGGAGGAGGCCGGTCAGGTGGTTATCGCCTGCGGCGGCGGCGGTATTCCTGTACTGGAGCAAGGTTCCCGTCTGAAGGGCGCCAGCGCTGTCATTGAGAAGGATGCCACAGCTGCCCGCCTGGCAGATGAGCTGGACGCCGGCACACTGCTGCTCCTTACCAGCAATGAGAAGTTCTCCATGGGCTATGGCACCGCTGAAGAAACCTTCTTAGACGATCTGTCCGTAGAGGAGGCCAGAGCTCTGGTAAAACAGGGTCAGCTGTCTGCTGCCACCACTCTGCCTAAATTGGAGGCTGCCGTAAATTTCGTCTCTGCTGCCCCCGGCAGAAAGGCTGTCATTACCTGTCTGGATAAAGCTCTGGATGCCATGAAGGGCCGGACAGGAACGCTGATTCACGAATAACGGATTT
>CAYMSZ010000031.1:0-12078 GCA_964393285.1 uncultured Lachnospiraceae bacterium
CTCCGAGATTCATTCTGAGGTATATGATAGCAGAAATTGGCGAATTTGGGAACTTGAATTACCATTGCTAATGTATCGGTTCTGAAAAACGGAAAAGCAAAAGCCTTGAAAATATCTACTCTCATAAAATTGTGTGAAGCGTTAGATTGTCAACCCGGTGATATTTTAGAATATAGAAAAGGGCAATAAAACCAAGAAGGCACTCCATCAACCCTGGTATTTTTGGGTGACGATGATACAAGAATTGATAAAAGATGCAGTGGAACTACATTTTTAGTGATGTGTGTGTTGCGCTGTAGGGAAAACATGAGACAGGGCGAGGATGATAGCCGGATGAAAAGGCTGCAATCCTCGCCCTTTGCTGTAAAATATCCTGTTCAGGAATAATGGCTTATGGGTAAGCAATTAACTAGTCATCGTAAATGGTTTCTAGTATTAGTTCATCGGTGTACATTACGGCGGTAGTGTGCTTGACTGCATTTATGAAATAAAACATATAAATACCCATTGCCAAAATAATACAAAACACTGAAATCTTCAAAAGTCTCCATTTATATTTTGGCACATAGTTTGTTGATAGTTCTTCTGGTGATCGGTTACTTATATACTGGGTACCAAATTCTTCTGGCGCACCAAAGGCAGCTACGATATCCTCCATTGTTGCAGTCGGATGCTCTATCAAAAATTGTTCAATACTGTCGGATAAATCCTGGTACAATCTTTTTTTCTCTTTTTTGGAACATGATACATATCGAACGGATTCGTTTATGTATTTTTTAATTGTCACCATCTCCATAATCTGAACATCCCCCCTCTGATGAAAATAGACAAGCATTCATTGCATTTTGTATCTTTAAATAATCAGACAATCCCTTTTTTAAGTAAGTATAGCCATCCTCCTCTAGGTGATAATAGACCCGTACACGCCTTTTTTCGGATACTACTTCATAATCTGTAATATAACCGGATTCTTTGAGACGATATAAGGATGCGTACATGGCTCCCATGTTAAGAGAAAGCAGTCCATCACTATATTGAGATACATTCTGAGAAATTTGATACCCATACATATCGTTTTGCGATAGAAAGTGAAGAATAATAAGATCAATTTGTGTTTTACTAATGGTGTCAGCGGCCATAATAATCTCCTCTAGTATACATACAGTGTATCTGTAATGGATTGTACCATAAATATAGTAAAAAGTGTATATATTAAATTATAATATATGAATTGACATTATATAAATAAAATATTATGATAAAGATAGAGTGATAAAAAGTTCCGCATTATGAACTGATGAAAATGGAAACAATATTAAAGGAGTAATTATGAAATTCCGTTCGTTTCAAAACAGTATGGGAAGATATCTATCTTCTTATACTGCCCGGCTTTTATTTTTGATCTTGATGGTCATAGCTTTTGCTCATTTCCTGGGAAATGCCTTGCGCTATGCAGGCTGGGATGTGATGTCTATGGTAACGCCTGCGAAGCTGTTACTGCTTAGTTATAATACAACAAATTATAATGCCGATACGATTATGGCATTGATTCAAATTTATCCTGTGATCGTGACAATTCCGGCAGGCTTTATGTATCTGAAAGAACAGAAACGAGGGACATATGTCTACCTGTCTTCCCGTATCGGATGCAAAACCTATCTGTACCATCACATAGCGGCTTCTTTTTTTGCCACAGCAGTCATTTTTATGGTCCCCTTTCTTTTTGAACTGCTGCTTACTTACATAGCATTTCCTGCCGAAGCAACCCTTGATTTGACTTTTTGGGATGGACTGGATTTGAATCGTGTCGCCATGGAGAGAGGATATTACATGGGTGCCATATACCGGATATCGCCCTGTCTGTACGCCATGACAGGCACCATTTTGTTTGGCCTTTTTTCTGGGTTACTGGGGGCCTTTACCACAGCTTTGAGTTTTGTATTTCGGTTTCCATATAAGATTCTGCTGATGCTGCCTGCGTTTTTACTGCTTAATGGCACGGTCATTCTTCAACAGCTGACCGACAGACCTTTCGCCTGGTATCACTATTTATTGCTATTTACCGAGAGAGCGGAATTGACATGGTATTTGCCTGTGTTTATGGGATTGCTGGCAGCAGTTACTCTCATATTGACGGCCTATGCTTCGAAGAAGGATTGCTTATGAGAATGAAAAAATCAGCAACAGGTTTACTCATAGGGCTTGTGAGTGGTGTTTTGTTGTCCTTTATGTTTGTGAAACCATATGAGAAGGATATTTTGCTGTCCAACTTGATTTTACAGCTTTCTGGTTCTTATGGAGATTTTGTCATTTCTGCAAACCCTCTTTCTATGCTATCACTGTTTATTCGATTGATACCGGACTATGTATTTATGCTTTTATACGGAACGTTCATATATCAGCATTATTGTACAGCAGGAGTCTATATTTTTAGCAGGATCTTAAATCGGCGCAGATGGTTTTATAAGGAGAGCGGGGAGTTATTGCTGCATTCCATCTGTTATGTTGTGGTGCAAACCATATGTGTACTGCTTACTTCCGGAATCCGGTGGAACATACAAATAGATGAAGCAGGTTTCCTGATCATACTTTGCTGGGTGATATTGAACAGCCTGTGGACTTTTTTCTGGACAATGTTAATCAACTGCGTGGCAATCTGGACCGGTGGCAGCGAACATGGCGCAGTTACGGCTTTTGCGATGCAGGTGATTTCTTTTATGATAATAGGGACTCTGGATTTCCTCCAGAGAACATTGCAGTGGATGACCACAGAAGAAATGCAACAGTGGCTGCCAGTGAGCCTTATTTCTCACATGATTATGGCATGGCATACAGCATCTACTTCCTGGTGTAAAGACATACTCCATGAAATCATTTCTACCAGTCTGGTGGAATCCATGCTGTTATTGCTGGGACTTAGTCTGATCTTGACAGGGGTAACCGGTTACATATTGCAGAATCAGGATATTCTGGGAACAAATGGAGAGGGGAAATGAGATGAATACATTACAACTGGATCATATTACGAAGACGATAAAAGGAAAGGCAATCCTGACAGATATCTCTTTGAAGGCAGAAGGGGGAAAGGTCTATGGAATCATTGGGCGAAATGGTTCCGGTAAGACCATGCTGTTTCGTGCCATATCCGGGTTGATGCAGATTGATTCCGGTGCCGTGATTTACAATGGGAAACAGCTTCATAAAGATTTTGCTGTGTTGCCGAATTTAGGATTGATTTTAGAAAAGTGTGGTCTCTATGATGAACTGACAGGCCGGGACAACCTGACATACCTGGCATCTTATCGGAAAAAAGCTGGAAAAAACGAGATCGACGAGTCCATTTGCCGGGTAGGATTGAATCCGGAGGATGGACGAACCTATGGGAAATATTCACTGGGAATGAAACAGCGTCTGGCAATTGCCCAGGCGATTATGGAAAAACCGGAGGTGATTCTCTTAGATGAGCCTACCAACGGACTGGACCAGGAAGGGGTGGAACAGATTCGTAAGGTGATAAAAGAGGAAAAGGAAAGGGGAGCCATTATCTTTCTTGCCAGCCATAACAGTGAAGATATTCGGATGCTTTCTGATGTGGTTTACCGAATGGAAAACGGGCGTTTCGCAGAGGAGGCATTCTATGAAAACAGGTAAGAAATTGACCATAGCGATGACTGCGGTTTTAGCTGTGGCAGGCATGGTGATTGCTATATATACACGGACAACCATGACCGATAAGCAGAAAGATCCCGATTATGAGGACACGCTCATGGTGGCACAGGCAGGCGACTATGCGTTCATGGCATTTGAACGAATGCGAAACGAGTTGTCAGACTGTCCACTGATTCTTCAGGTGCGTCCTGTGGAGGAAATAGAGTATACCTATGGATATGGTCGACAACTGGTTCATGTAGAACAGGTATATCAAGGGGAAGAAACCATGGTGGATACGGATATTTACCTGGCAAGCACCAGGTGGTATGGGGAAACCGGAGGATTTGTGAATTATCTCTGGCCGGAAGACACCTATCTGGTATTTTGCTCCGGAATCCTTTCAGAGGACCAGGTCATTCCCTGGGATGAGAATATCAAGATCGTAAGAGTTTACGATGATATGACAGTGCTTCCCGTATTTTGCTATGAGGATAAGGAGGAGGCCATAGGAGAAATGACCCAGGAGGAAACCACATATACCTTGTACAAGTATGTAAAAAACAATGAATTTTTTGCTACATCGGAGGAAATCTTTGAGGGATGGCGTGAAATCAAGTCGGAGCTGCTAAGCAAATATCCGGAGTGAGTGCAAACATTTCTTTTTTGTCCATTTGTCCCTTGTCTCATATGATGATATAATATGGACATTAATAGTGCATTTTTGAGAAAGGAACCGTCTACATGAACCACATAATCGATGATGATACCATAGATTCCATGGAGATTCTGGCAAAGCTCACCCTGTCTCCCTCAGAGAGGCAGCAGGCCAAAGAGGATTTGAGCAGAATGCTGGACTATGTGGATAGAATGAAGGAATTGGATACCTCACAGGTAGAGCCTATGGTTCATGTCTTTCCGGTTACCAATGTCTTTCGAGAGGACAGAGTGACCAATGGAGATGGCAGAGAAGAACTTCTCTCCGGGGCACCTGTGGCTACCAGGGAGGGAAGTATTCCTGTGCCTAGAACCATCTGAAAATCTGCCACAAGGTCAGAAAATTTCAGAGTGAAAGAGAAAGCTTGGGAACCCCCTGAGGGAAAAGAGGCAGGCTGACAGATAAAATGCAGGGGAGAATAGAAAAACGATGATAGAGTTGACATGGACTGCTACGGAGCTGGCGGAGAGGATTCGCACAGGACAGACTACGGTAATGGAGGCAGTGGAGGCTTCCCTGGAACAGATTCATGCCTGTGAGCCGGCCTGCCATCATTTTGTGACTGTGATGGAGGAAGAGGCCAGAGCCCAGTCAGAGGAAGTGCAAAGAGGCATTCAGGAAGGGATCTATACCGGTCCCCTGGCGGGAGTGCCTGTGGCAGTGAAGGATAATCTGTGTACCAAAGGGGTAGAGACCACCTGCGGGTCACGAATCTTAAAGGGCTATCTCCCGCCTTATGAAGCGGAAGCGATCCGCAGACTCCGCCAGGCGGGAGCAGTGATAGTAGGTAAGACCAACATGGACGAATTTGCCATGGGAAATACCACAGAGACATCGGCTTACGGTCCGGCAAAAAATCCGTGGAATTTGTCCCATGTGCCGGGTGGGTCCTCCGGTGGCTCCGGCGGGGCAGTGGCTACCGGCGCCGTATTTGCCGCATTGGGCTCCGATACCGGAGGCTCTATCCGTCAGCCCAGTGCCCATTGTGGGATTCTGGGATGTAAGCCTACCTATGGTACGGTGTCTCGCTATGGCCTGGTGGCGTATGCTTCCTCTTTGGATCAGATCGGCCCTATGGCCAGAAGCGTGGAAGACCTGGCAGCCATATTGGAGATCATTTCAGGCAGAGATGAGAAGGATGCCACTTCCATCCCCAGGAGTGATTTGCATTTCAGGGAATATACACAGACAGAAATCCGGGGGATGCGTATCGGCATACCCAGACAATATTTCGGAGAAGGTCTGTCACAGGAGGTTGCCTGTGGGATCCGGGGGATGGCCCAGGAGCTGGCCTCCCAGGGCGCCCTGGTGGAAGAGTTTGATCTGGATCTGGTGTCCTACGGGATTCCGGCCTATTATACCATTGCTTCTGCAGAAGCCAGCTCGAATCTGGCCCGGTTTGATGGTGTGAAATACGGCTACCGGGCTCCGGCCTATGAGGGGCTTCATGATATGTACAAAAAGACCCGCAGCCAGGGTTTTGGCCCGGAGGTGAAGCGGCGGATTCTTTTGGGTTCCTTTGTATTAAGTGAGGGCTATTATGAAGCGTATTATCAGAAAGCCATGAAGATCAGAACCCTGATAAAGGAGGCCTTTGACAGGGCCTTTGCCGTCTATGATCTGATTCTGGGACCGGTGGCTCCTACTACAGCGCCCCTCTTGGGGACCCTTTCGGATGACCCTCTCCATGGCTATCTGGAAGACATCTACACAGTGGCAGTGAACCTGGCAGGACTTCCTGCTATCAGTGTGCCCTGTGGATGGGACAGCCAGGGACTGCCGATAGGAGCTCAGCTCATTGCCAACTCCTTTGAGGAGAAGAAGCTGTTGGCAGCAGCCCATGTTTACGAAGAGAGACATCCTATCTCTATTTGCCCTATGGGATGGCAGAAGGAGGAATCACTCCATGAGTAAAGAGTATGAAACGGTCATCGGACTGGAAGTCCACATAGAGCTGGCCACAAAAAGCAAAATTTTCTGCGGCTGCTCCACTGCCTTTGGCGCCAGACCCAACGCTAACACCTGCCCTGTCTGCACCGGAATGCCGGGAGCTTTGCCTATGCTGAATCGTCAGGTGGTGGAATATGCCATAGCAGTGGGACTGGCAACCCACTGCACCATTACCCGGTATACCAGATTTGATCGAAAAAATTATTTTTATCCGGATAATCCTCAGAATTATCAGATCTCTCAGCTTTATCTTCCCATTTGCCGGGACGGGCATCTGGATATCGAGACAGAAGCCGGAGCCAGAGCCATTGGCATCCATGAGATCCACATGGAGGAGGATGCCGGCAAGCTGATCCATGAAGAGGGAGGGGAGAGCCTCATTGATTATAATCGCAGCGGGGTTCCTCTCATCGAGGTAGTCTCCCAGCCGGATATGAGATCGGCAGAGGAGGTCATAGCCTATCTGGAGAAGCTGCGGCGAATCGCCCAGTACCTGGGAGCCTCTGACTGCAAGCTACAGGAGGGGTCCATGCGGGTGGATGTAAATCTGTCCGTGAGAGAGAGGGGAGAAGAAACCCTGGGAACCCGCACGGAGATGAAAAATCTGAACTCCTTCCGAGGCATCGCCAGAGCCATTGAGGCAGAAAAAAACCGTCAGATCCAAAGACTGGAGGCAGGAGAACCTGTCATCCAGGAGACCAGACGGTGGGATGATGGGAGAGGAGAATCTTATTCCATGCGTTCCAAAGAGGATGCCAGGGATTATCGCTATTTCCCGGAGCCGGATCTCATGCCTGTGGTCATTGACCAGGATTGGATTGCCAGAGTGGAGGCAGACAGACCGGAGCTGCAGGAAGAAAAAATGGCTCGTTATCAGTCTCAGTATGATCTTCCCCCTTACGATGCCGCCATCCTGACAGAAGATAAGCATCTGGCAGATCTTTTTGAAGCCGCAGTGGCCTTCTGTCATCGACCGAAAAAGGTATCAAACTGGCTCATGGTGGAGGCTCTGCGCCTGACCAAAGAAGCAGGAAAGACCGTAGACCAGATGGACTTTAACCCGGAGCATCTGGGAACGCTGATACAGATGCAGGAAAGAGGGGAAATCAACGGAACGGTAGCAAAGAAAATCTTTGAAGAGATTTTCTATCACCATGTAGAGCCGGAAACCTATGCTGCCCAGCATGGTCTAAAGACTGTGGGAGATGAGTCTGCCATCAGAAAAGCGGTAGATGAGGTAATAAAAGCAAATCCCCAGTCAGTGGCAGATTATAAAGCAGGCAAGAAGAAAGCCATGGGATTTCTGGTGGGCCAGACCATGAGAGCCATGGGAGGCAAGGCAGAGCCTGGCATGGTAAATCGTGTGGTACAGGAAAGCTTAGAAAAAGCATAAGACCTTATTCCTCAGAGCTGCTATCACTGGCGACAGAGTCGGCGGGAGCTTCCGGTATGGTTAGATGTACCCATTGAATCCGATTTTTATCCAGAGATTCCACAGTGAAGATAAAACCGTTTTCCTGAATGGTCTCGCCCACCTCCGGCAGATCATCCAGGAGACCGATGATATAGCCTCCGATGGAGTCATAATCTTCCGACTCCAGAGAAATATTCAGCATATCATTTAGATCATCCAGACGCACAGAGCCTTCCACCCGATATTCTGTATCCGAAAGCTTCTGTACACTGTCCAGCTCATCCTCATCATATTCATCGCGGATTTCTCCCACGATCTCTTCCAGCAGGTCCTCCAGGGTCACCAGACCGGCAGTGGCACCATACTCATCCAGAACGATAGCCATGCTGACGGAATGCTGCCGCATATCAATGAATAATTCAGAGGTCTTTTTGAATTCGTAGGTATAGTAGGCTTCACGAAGATAGTCCCGAACATTGAATACATCCCCGGGGCGGTACAGCAACAAATCCTTCATGTTAATCATGCCGATGACATTGTCTGTGGTGGTTTCATACACAGGAAGACGAGTAAACATGTTGGTACGGTAAATCTCAATCAGCTCCTCGTAGGTAGCATGGATGTCGGCAAAAATCATATCAATGCGGGGAACCATAATGTCCTTTGCTAAGGAATCGCCAAAATCTACCACATTGTTGATCATTTCCAGCTCTTCTTTTTCAATGACCCCTTCTTCATGACTTACATCTACAATGGTTCGTAATTCATCTTCTGTAATGAGCTCCGGTTTGGCATCGGGATCAATGTGGAACAGATGCAAAAACAGTTTGGCGATGGTATTGACGATAGAAATCACCGGGGTCAAAATCACCATGAGATAATAAATAACAGGAGCAACCCGCAGGGAAAAAGCCTCTGCCTTTACGGTGGCAGCGGTTTTCGGAGAAATTTCGCCAAAAATCAAAATCAGGAAGGTCAGGATACCGGTGGCCAGTCCCACCAGATAGCTGCCGCCCATTCGGATGGCTACAGTGGTAGTCAGGGCGGAGGCATAGAGATTGACAATATTATTGCCGATCAAAATGGCAGCCAACATCTTGCTCTGATTGTCCAACACGCGGTTCAGGTATTTGAGCTTGCTTTCATCGTCATTGACCATGGACCGAACACGAATCCGGTTGCAGCTGACGAGAGCAGTCTCTGAAGAAGAGAAAAAAGCGGATAATGCGATGAGTAATAGAATGCCCAGTATGGACGGAATATCGGAAGGGGAACCATGCAAGGTCCCCAGAATGGCTATGGCATTGGTTGGGTCTGTATCCAAGAAAAAACACTCCTATTCTTCACCCCATGAAAACAGTGTCATGGGGGAACATTGTGATAGTCAGATTCTGCCAAAATGAAAAAGGCAGGCTTGACCGGGTAAACTTATGATAATTTTACAATAGTGAAAGGGGATTGTCAAGAATGAGGGCTTTTGCGCGGAGGAAAAGAGCGCTTTCACATGACGGGACCGGGCCTGCTCATGGAAGAAAGAAGGAATTTTACATGGCAGGAATAGATGAATATCCCACATCATAAGATGAAAAAAAGAGATAAGATACGGTGTCTTAGGATGAAAGAGTTTGGACAGATATGGGGATGGGTCAAAATACTGGCAGTTTCCTGCCTTTTGTCGGTAGGTTTGTTTTTCCTGTGTGCGTGGCTTCTCTATCAGATGAAAGGCGGCACGGAGATGGCAGAGAAGATGGTTTTAGGCATTTACCTGATTTCCTGTCTGGCAGGAGGTTTTTTCAATGGAAAACGAGTGAAGCAAAAAAGGCTTCTCTGCGGCCTGATTACGGGGGGATTGTACTTTCTTCTGCTCCTGCTGATCATCTGGGTGTACGGGAATTCCGGCTTCCCTCTGCTGTCTGATATGGGCTTTCCCCTGGCAGCCTGTTTGATTGGCGGGATTTTGGGTAGTCTGATCAGTTGAATGAATAAAATCCCCAGAAATTTGTTAAATTTTTTCGGGGGGGGGTATTCAAATCACCTGTTTTGTAGTAAACTATTAACATAAGAAAGACGATTTGCAACTCATATTCCCAGGTACACAGATCATGAAGTAACATCAGATTCAAACGTTTTGAATGATTCGGAATAAGACGCTTAGAGTCAAAACCCATTGAGGAAATGGAGAACGAAAGGAGAGAGGCATGTGAGCCATTGTATAGCAGTGGCGGTCTGTGTCAGATAAGAAGTATGAAGAAAAAAATATTGTCCGATCATTTCAAGCAGTTCCAGATGCTGTCCCGTCTAAGACGCGAGGGTGATGCCTTGTACTTTATCGTGAAGCAGGCAAACCTTGAGGAAAACGGTTATGACAGTGATTTATATCAGTTAAAAGACGGTAAAGTGAACCGGTTAACCTCCTCCAGAAAGGTAAGTCAGTATACCCTGCTGCAGGGGGATATTGTGTTTCCTACCCTCAGGGAAAAGAAAGACCAGGAGGCGGTTCAGGCAGGAAAGTCTCTTACAGTGTGGTATCGATTAAAGGATGGAATGGGAGAGGCCTTAGAATGGAAGCGTCTTCCCTATACGGTGTTGGAGACAGCTTTTTTGGATGAAGAGCATTTCTTCTTTACGGCATCCTACAGCAATCATTGGGAAAGATTATTGGCCTGCTGCGATGGGGATGATGATAAGGCGCAGAAGGTAAAGAAAGAGATGGAGGAATTCCGGGTATTTGAGGAAATTCCTTTCTGGAGCAACGGTGCAGGAGATGTTGATGGAGTTAGATCTCGTCTGTACTATTACAATGAGGGAAATGTACAGCCCATCTCCGGTACGACGGCGGATGTCAGTGAGATCAGGCTGAGCCCGGAGAAGCGGATTCTGACATTTACATATGAGGATTTCCAGGGGAAGGCGCCTGTGTGCAATTCCCTTATGAGCATATCGGTGGAAGCGGTGAAACAGCTGGCCAGCGTGGATGCCAGAGAGCGAGAATGGGCAGCATTGATGGAGGTTCATGACCTGCATCCCAAGGCCACCTATTACAGAGTGGATTTCATTTCGGAAGATAAGGCTGTGGTTACCTTAAATCGCCATGGCCAATACGGTATGAGCGAAAATGCAGCCTTCTATTTGTGGAATCCTGTGGAAGATACTGCCAGCATGTTTTATGACGGAGACAGGTATACCAATTCCGCCAGTGAGAGCAGCGATTGCCGCATGGGTACGGTAGGCAGTGATTTGATTTTTGACAAAGACGGGTTCGTTATGATTACCACAGATGTCCACCATACACCTCTGGCTCATGTCTCCTTTGACGGGAAAGTGCGTGTCCTTACCGGCATGGAGATGGTCATGGAGGTACAGCCGTCGGAGGATGGTTATGATGTGATCGCCATGGTAGGGGATGACGGCAATGAGATCTATCATGTAAGTCAGGATGGTGCGTTCACAGCCTTGACAGATTTCAACAGTCATCTGACGAAAGAATATGAGGTTATGACGCCGGAGCCCTTTACCTATACCAATGAGAATGGGTTAGAGATGACCGGTTGGGTGATCTCCCCTGTGGGAAGGGAGCCCGGGAAAAAGTATCCGGCGATTCTGGATGTTCATGGTGGACCTAAGACCATATATGGACCTCACTTTTTCCATGAAATGCAGTATTGGGCCAATGAGGGCTTTGCCGTGATCTTCACCAATCCTACCGGTGGAGATGGACGAGGCAACGCATTTGCTGATATCCGGGGCAAGTACGGAACAGTAGATTACAGAGATCTGATGACCTGTGTGGATCAGGCTCTGAAACAGTTCGATTTTATTGATGGAGACCGTCTGGGAGTCACCGGAGGTTCCTACGGTGGATTTATGACCAACTGGATTATTGGCCACACAGATCGGTTTAAGGCAGCTGCATCTCAGAGAAGCATTGCATCCTGGCTGTCCTTTGCCAATACCTCTGACATCGGTTATTATTTTAGCGAGGATCAGAATGGTACCACTCCCTGGGAGGATCCGGAGGCAATCTGGGAGCATTCACCTATCAAGTATGCAGATAAGGTAAAGACGCCTACCCTGTTCCTTCACAGCGATGAGGATACCCGCTGCTGGATGGTGGAGGGAATTCAGATGTTCTACGCACTGAAGAACTTCCATGTACCGGCCAGGCTGGTGCTGTTCCATCAGGAGACCCATGAGTTGTCCCGCTCCGGTCGTCCCAAGAGTCGTATTCGCCGAAATGAGGAAATCGTAAAGTGGATGAAGAAGTACCTGTAAGGGTAGTGAAATGGTAGAGGGTTGTCCTCATATATCTGACGCAACATCCCCTGCAAAACACGCTGAACGCCAGCGA
>CAYMSZ010000032.1:0-12054 GCA_964393285.1 uncultured Lachnospiraceae bacterium
CATAGAATCCAGCGGAAAGGATAGGGAAAATCTGATGTACAACATTTTGGTGTGTGACGATGACAAAGAGATTGTAGATGCCATTGAAATTTATCTTTCACAGGAAGATTATCATATATATAAAGCCTATGATGGGGTGGAAGCACTGGAAATTCTGAAGCAGAATGAAATACATCTGTTGATGATTGACGTCATGATGCCTCGCATGGATGGAATTCGTGCGACAATGAAAATTCGTGAATCCAGCGGAATCCCCATCATTATTTTGTCTGCAAAATCAGAGGATGTGGACAAGATTCTGGGGTTGAATGTGGGAGCAGATGATTATGTGACCAAGCCCTTTCACCCTCTGGAACTGACAGCCAGAGTGCGTTCTCACCTGAGACGGTATACCCAGCTGGCCAATCACAAAGAGCCCAGTGCCAATATTTATCGCAGCGGCTCATTGGTGATTTATGATGATGAGAAGACAGTTATAGTAGATGAGGAACCGGTAAAGCTGACTCCCATTGAGTATAATATCCTGAAATTGCTGGTGATGAATGCAGGACGGGTCTTTTCCATTGACCAGATTTATGAAAATATCTGGAACGAGGAAGCCATTGGCTCAGAAAGCACTGTGGCAGTTCATGTCCGTCATATCCGGGAAAAAATTGAGATTGATCCGAAAAATCCCAGATACCTGAAAGTGGTCTGGGGCGTTGGCTACAAGGTAGAGAAGCTGTCATAGGTGAGGAAAGTACATGAGCAGGGAAAGGATAGATCCTGTAGAACAGGAAGAAAGAAAAACAGATACCAAAACGTCAAAAAGAGTAACAGGAAAGAAGCGTTTCCTGGCATTGATTCTGGTGGCTTCCCTGGTGATACAGGCAGCAATCGTCGGAAAAGTGGTGATTCTGGCGACCACTACCCTGGCTGATGTTGTCATAGAAGACTGGATCGAACAGAACTCCTACGAAGAAAGTGTTACTCTGGCAACCAGGGTGCAATGGGATTTGTATGATGTCTTACGCTATATACAACTAAAACAGCTTCTGGAGGAGTCTGATGGCACAGTGCGGCTGGATCGCATTGTATTGGTGGCCAGAATGGAAGACGATACCATACAGATGTATACCATGCAGGATATGATAGATCTGGGTGAGAACATGGGGATCAATGTCTACGAGATGGATTCCGATCAGGGGATGACGGAGTCCCGGAATGACATTCTTACGGAACACGGAGAAATGATACAAGACATTCTCTGGTCTGTTTTTGACTATGGATCAGACAGTCTTGGGGAAAAGACCCTGGATTTTGATTATTGGGAGGATCCCTGGAATGCCAGGTATGAAGAAATAGACCTGTCTTTTGCTACCATCGAGGGAAAGGAAGAGGGTTCCCAAATATATGTATATGACAAAGAGGATTCTGAAATATCCTCGTCGGAAGATGCTCAAATCTCCTTATCAGAGTACGCTCGCTACTTTTTGGTGAATGATCTGGAAAATTATTACCTATATAAAGAGGAGTTTACCGATGAAACATCTTCCTTCCATTGGTATCTGCAGCTGGAGAAGGATGGCGTCTGCCTGGAATACGGAGATCCGGCCACCCTGCGAGGGGAAGTGACCATAGATGATCTGGAGGCAAACTGTCAGTACGACAGCAGTACCAGAACCATCACTGACAGTTTCAACGATCAGGTGGAGATGGCAGGCTGGAGCACTGTCAAAAGCAGACAGATCTATAACTATGATAGCCTTTTCTTCTATGTGGGAGTGGATACCAGAGAGCCGGAATCGTATACGGATATCTACAGTCAGGAATGTCTGAATTACCGGTTGTATAAACCGAAGCTGGTTTCGGATGCAATCTGCCTGGCAGCAGCCGTGGGAATCTTTCTGATTGCCTGGCTTTGGCTGACGGCTCTGGCAGGGCACAGAGACGGAGAAAGGGAAATTCATCTCAACTGGTATGATCGGTTGCCTACGGAAATCGGACTGGCAGGGGTGGTGGTTCTCATTGTCCTGGGCGTCATGGATGTATACCTGATTGGTCGGACAACTGTGATTCTATATCTGTATGATAACAACGTCAGTTGGTACCATATTACCCTGGCAGGTGGTCTGGCCGGCTTTGTCGTATTGTGCAGTCTGGCTCTGTGGCTAGGGTGGTACGGCCTGGTAAAACGGATCAAGGCTCATACATTGTGGAAAAACAGCCTGGTGCGAAGAATATGCTCTCTATGCATCAGAGTGGTTGTCGCCATCTATAGATGGGGACAACGCCGGATTCACCGTACGTTTAAGCTGATAGAGACAATGGGAGATGCCTGGTGGAAGACCTTAGGCGCCTACGGCGGCTACCTGCTGGTCAATGGGATTCTCATATCTATGGGAATTCGGTCAGGAGAGTTTTTCCTGGTTCTTCTGATTCTGTTTAATGGAGGGGTGGCAGTTTTTCTTTTCCGCAAGATGGCACAGCGTAAGCAGGTGCAGAAAGGAATTGAGCAAATTGCATCCGGCAATGTAAACTATCAGCTGCCTCTGGACGGACTTACCGGAGATGCCTATGTCATGGCAGCGGCGATTAACTCCATCCGGGATGGGTTGAACAATGCAATAGAGACGTCGGTAAAAAATGAAAGAATGCGGACAGAACTCATCACCAATGTATCCCACGATATTAAGACGCCCCTGACCTCCATTATCAATTATGTGGATTTGCTGAAACGGGAGAATATAGAGGACCCCAAAGTGCAGGAATACCTGGATATCCTGGAGAAAAAGGCAGAACGGCTGAAAGTGCTGACGGAGGATTTGGTGGAAGCCTCCAAAGCCAGCTCCGGTGCCATAAAGCTGAATGAGGAAGAGATAGATTTTGTGGAACTGGTAAATCAGACCAACGGAGAATTTACCGATGGTTTTGCCAAATGTGATCTGCACCTGATTTGTACCATACCGGAGGAACCGGCATATATCCTGGCAGATGGCAGATATGTGTGGAGAATCTTAGAAAATCTTTACCGGAATGTGGAAAAGTATGCCATGCCTGGAACCAGAGTCTATGTGGAGGTGGCCAGAAAAGGAAATCGAATCTGCTTTGTGATGAAGAATATCTCAGCCAGGGAGTTAAATATTCCGGCAGAAGAGCTGACAGAGCGGTTTATTCGGGGAGATGCCTCTCGTACCAGTGAGGGAAGCGGTCTGGGGCTGTCTATTGCCAAGGATCTGACCACCCTGATGCAGGGAACCTTCCAGATTTACCTGGATGGGGATTTGTTCCGTGTGACCGTTTCTTTTCCAGTGTGTCAGTGATATCAGGGGCTGCCTTTGTTAATTTCGGATAAAAAAAGGAGAAAAGAATCTGCAATTTTCCTCATTGTGTCCATTGCATTTTCCTTTTGAGTTTGCTATGCTTGGCATAACATAAGAATTTAATACTTCGATATATATCAAATGATATGGATTTGACGTCTCTACCCGGATACCGTAAATGACCGGACTATCGAATAAGCAGCAAGAAGAGAGTTTCTTGTTGCATGTTTTCGTTGGCTGATGAGGGATAGATACGTCATCAGTCAATTTTTTTTGTATCGAATCCTCCAAGGGGAGGGTTAAGATAAATACAATCTTCAAAAAAGGAAAGAGGAGAAAAAATGAAAAAAGTAATTGCTTTGGTTTTGGCACTGGCAATGGTTCTGGGCATGATGACTGCCTGCAGTTCATCCTCCGGAAACAACACAAACGAGCCCGCTGGCACCGCTGCAAATGCAGAGAATGGCGAGGAAGGTACTGCCGTTACTACGGTAAAGGCTGGTTTCATCTTCCTGCATGATGAGAACTCCACTTATGACAAGAACTTCCTGACAGCTGCACAGGCTGCATGTGAGGCCCTGGGAATCGAGTATGTGTTTAAGACCAACATCCCCGAAGGTCAGGAATGCTATGAAGCAGCTTGTGACCTGGTAGATGAGGGCTGCAACTTCATTTTTGCAGACAGCTTTGGTCATGAGGATTACATGATTGAGGCAGCCAAGGAATTCCCTGAGGTTCAGTTCTGCCACGCTACCGGAACCAAGGCCCATACGGAAAATCTGGCAAACTATCATAATGCTTTCGCAGCAATCTATGAAGGCCGTTATCTGGCAGGTATTGCTGCAGGTCTGAAGCTCAATGAGATGATCGCAAACGGCGATATTACAGAAGCTGAGGCAAAGATCGGTTATGTTGGCGCATTTACCTATGCTGAGGTAATATCCGGTTACACCTCCTTCTTCCTGGGTGCCCGTTCTGTATGCCCCAGCGTTACCATGGAAGTAACCTTCACCGGTTCCTGGTACGATGAGACTGCTGAGAAGGAAGGCGCTAATAAGCTGATCCAGAATGGCTGTGTTCTGATTAGCCAGCATGCAGATTCCATGGGTGCTCCCACTGCCTGCGAGACTGCCGGTGTTCCCAATGTTTCCTACAACGGAAGCACAGAGAGCGCCTGCCCTAACACCTTTATTGTTTCCTCCAGAATTGATTGGACTCCTTATTTCGAGTATGCTATGACCTGCGTTCAGAATGGGGAAGCCATTGCAGCAGATTGGAACGGCACCATTGCCACAGGCTCTGTAGTGCTGACAGACCTGGGCAGCGCAGCAGCAGAGGGTACCGCAGAAGCCATCGAAGCTGCTACAGAGGAGCTGAATGCCGGAACCCTTCATGTATTTGATACTACCACCTTTACAGTAGGCGGTGAGACACTGACCAGCTACATGGCAGATGTAGATACCGATGCAGCTTATACCGGCGACCATGAGGCCATTGTAGACGGTTACTTTGCTGAGTCTGCAGATGGATTCCGTTCCGCACCTTACTTTGATGTGCGAATCGATGGTATCACTCTGTTAGACGAGGCTTATTAAGATTGATCGTTGCCTGAATTGCTATGAGATAGCAGTGAGATAGAGAGAGGGGGCGGCGCAGCAGAAATGCCGCGCCGCCTTTTCCATTCAAAAGCTTTTTTGTGCAAGCACAAAGTCTTTTGACCTTTTGACCCTGGCATCATGATTGTGATTATGGAAAAGGAGACTACGCAATTGGAAACCAAGACCGCAGCTGTGACATTGAGAAATATCACCAAAACATTTGGTTCGGTTGTCGCAAATGACAAGGTTTGCCTGGATATTTATAAGGGAGAGATTCTTGCCCTGCTGGGAGAGAACGGCAGCGGTAAGACCACTCTCATGAATATGCTTTCCGGTATCTATTTTCCGGATGAAGGGCAGATACTGATTAACGGGAAAGAGGAAGTCATTCGTTCCCCCAAGGATGCCTTTGCCCTGGGCATTGGCATGGTACACCAGCATTTTAAATTGATTGACGTGCTGACAGCCACGGAAAATATCATTCTGGGAATGGAAGGAAAGCGAAATATCAAGGAAGCTTCCCGAAAAATCAAAGAAATCTGTGATAAATATGGATTTGAGGTAGATCCCAATCAAAAGATTTATGACATGTCTGTGTCTCAGAAGCAGACAGTGGAGATCGTAAAGGTATTATATCGGGGAGCAGACATCCTGATTCTGGATGAGCCGACAGCAGTTTTGACCCCCCAGGAGACAGATAAACTCTTTGCAGTATTGCGTAATATGAAAAAGGACGGCAAGGCCATCGTAATTATTACCCATAAAATGCATGAAGTAGAAGAACTGTCTGACCGGGTGGCGATTCTGCGGAAAGGCAGATACATTGGCGACATGATGACCAGGGATACCAATGCGGAAGAAATGACCAATATGATGGTGGGACATGCCGTTACCTTAAACATTTCCAGACCGGACCCTGTGAATCCCAAACCCCGTATTGTGGTGGATGGTCTGACTGTGAGAAGCATGGATGGCATCATCAAATTAAAGGATGTTTCCTTTACTGCCAATAGCGGTGAGATTCTGGGAATTGCCGGAATCTCCGGCTGTGGTCAAAAAGAACTGTTGGAAGCCATTGCAGGCCTGCAACCGGCGGAAAAAGGAAGCATCACTTATATAGAAGAAAACGGAGAGCCGGAAGAGCTGCTAGGCAAGGATCCGTTAAAGATTGCAGAGATGGGCGTCACGCTTTCCTTTGTACCGGAAGATCGTCTGGGCATGGGATTGGTAGGCAATATGGATCTGACCAACAACATGATGCTTCGTTCTTTCCGAAAAGGAAAGTCTTTGTTTACCGACCGAAAAGCCCCCAGGGATCTGGCAAAGCATGTAGTAGAAGACCTGGATGTGGTGACACCGGGGATTACGACGCCTGTGAGACGCCTGTCCGGCGGCAATGTGCAGAAGGTACTGGTAGGCCGTGAGATTGCATCGGCACCCACTGTACTTTTGACAGCCTATGCCGTTCGTGGCCTGGACATCAATTCCTCCTACACCATATACGATTTGATCAACCGGCAAAAGCAGGCCGGAGTGGCAGTTGTCTTTGTAGGAGAGGATCTGGATGTATTGATGGAACTGTCGGACCGCATCCTGGTGCTGTGCGGCGGTGAAGTCAGCGGCATCGTAGATGGCAGGACGGCAGACCGCAACAAGGTGGGCCTGATGATGACACGAAAAGGAGGAGCAGGAAAGAATGAATGAAAAAAATCATGAGCCATTGTTTCATATGGTAAAACGGGATGCTCTTCCCTGGCAGAAGACCTGGCTGATTCGGGGAATTGCCATTGTGGCAGCTCTTGTTGTCTGTGGAATTGTTACCATGGTTCTCACCGGGCTGAATCCCATAGAGGTGTATGCCTCTATTGTCAGAGGGGCCTTCGGCTCTGCACGTAAAACCTGGGTTACTTTGCAGAATATGTCTGTTTTGCTGATTATTTCTCTGGCGTTGACGCCGGCATTCCGGATGCGATTCTGGAATGTGGGAGGAGAAGGCCAGGTTCTCATGGGAGGTCTGGCAGCCGCCGCCTGCATGATCTGTCTGGCAGGAAAGCTGCCAAATGTTGTGATCATCCTGCTGATGATTCTCTCCAGTCTGGCAGCAGGTGCTGTCTGGGCCTGGATTCCGGCTTTTTTCAAAGCAAAGTGGAATACCAATGAAACCTTGTCTACCCTGATGATGAACTATATTGCCACCCAGCTGGTTGCTTATTTTACAGTCGTCTGGGAGGTTCCCAAGGGCTCCGGCAAAATCGGTATCATCAACCAAAACACCAATATAGGCTGGCTGCCTCAGATCGGAGGCTCCAAGTACCTTCTCAGTATTGTAATCGCCGTCATCGTGACCATTGCCATGTATATCTACCTGAATTACAGCAAACATGGCTACGAGCTCAGTGTTGTAGGCGAGAGTGAACAGACGGCTCGCTATGTGGGGATCAAGGTGAGTAAAGTGATTATTCGTACCATGCTGTTATCCGGTGCCGTTTGTGGTCTGGCCGGACTACTGTTAGTAGGCGGGATTAACCATACCATTACCACCACCATAGCCGGAGGCCAGGGCTTTACTGCCGTTATGGTATCCTGGCTTGCAAAGTTTAATCCCATTGGAATGGTGTTCACCAGCTTCCTGATTATTTTCCTGAGCAGAGGAGCCAGTGAAATTTCCACAGCATTTATGCTGAACCAGTCCTTTGCAGATATTTTGACCGGAATCATTCTGTTCTTTATCATTGGAAGCGAATTTTTTATCACCTATAAGATCAGCTTCCGTAAGAAAAGCGGAAAGGAGAAAGAGGCAAAATGATCAATTTGGTAACATTTATCCCCAGAGCGGTTGTACAGGGAATCCCCCTTTTATATGGAAGCACCGGAGAGACCTTGACACAAAAGTCCGGCAATCTGAATCTGGGAATCCCCGGCGTCATGTATGTGGGAGCCATTAGCGGAGTAATCGGTGCTTTCTTCTATGAACAGTCTCTTCATGGTGCCCCTGTTAACGGATTTCTGGCAGTAGCCATTCCTCTCCTTTGCTCCTTGCTGGGGTCTATGCTGATGGGATTATTGTACTGCTTTTTGACGGTTACTCTTCGTGCCAATCAGAATGTAACCGGTCTGGCCATGACTACCTTTGGTGTAGGTTTTGGCAATTTCTTTGGAGGCTCTCTGATTAAACTGTCCGGCAGTGATGTGCCCTCCATAGCCTTATCTGCCACCAGTGCATATTTCAGCAAATCCTTACCCGTTGCCAATCAATTCGGCTGGTTCGGAAAGATTTTTCTTTCCTATGGATTCCTGGCCTACGCAGCAATTTTTATCGCTTTTTTGATTTCCTATATTCTGGGACATACCCGGGTAGGACTTCATCTGCGGGCAGTAGGAGAAGGACCGGGAACTGCTGATGCGGCCGGCATCAATATTACAAAATACAAGTACATGGCAACTACCATTGGATGTATGATTGCCGGCTTAGGTGGCTTGTACTATGTAATGGACTATGCCTGCGGCGTCTGGTCCAATGATGCATTCGGTGATCGGGGATGGCTGGCCATTGCCCTGGTTATCTTTACCATATGGAGACCCAATGTGGGAGTGATTTCCTCGATTCTTTTTGGCGGACTGTATATTCTATATTTATACATTCCCGCAGGAATCGACCATATGGAACTGAAGGAACTCTATAAAATGATTCCCTATGTGGTAACACTGGCGGTTCTTGTGGTTACCAGTATGCGCAACAAGAGAGAAAATCAACCTCCGGCGTCTCTGGGACAATCCTACTTCCGGGAGGAACGATAAAAACATTTCCAATTTTTGATATTTTCATCAAAATGGGGATTGTCGGAATGAACCTTTGGTGCTATGATGTTCGGGATATATAAACAGGTGACAAGATGAAAGAAGAGGGAAGGTCATCTGTTGCAAATGAGGAGGAACGAGTTATGAATGAGAAATCAACAGAAGCCATCTATGATGCAAAAACTCTTGGTGTACCGAAGATGCTGATCTTAGGCGTACAGCATATGTTTGCTATGTTTGGCGCCACCATCCTGGTACCGATTCTGGTATCCGGTTATTTTCAGGCAGCCTGTGGAGAGGAGCTGACCAGAGGCCTGTCTGTATCTGTTACCCTGTTCTGCGCTGGTTTTGGTACCCTGCTGTTCCATGCCTGCTCTAAATTTAAGGTGCCTGCTTTCCTGGGATCATCTTTTGCTTTCCTGGGAGGCTTCTATACAGTAGCAAATTTAAACACCGGCATTTATGCAGCCATGTCTGCCAACGATAAAGCAGCATATGCTTGCGGCGGTGTTGTAATTGCAGGTCTTTTGTACCTGGTACTGGCAGCTGTGATCAAGCTGGTAGGAGTGAATCGTGTCATGCGTTTCCTGCCTCCTGTCGTAACGGGACCTATCATTATCTGTATCGGCCTGTCTCTGGCCGGCTCTGCTATTACCAATGCTTCTGCAAACTGGTGGCTGGCACTGGTTGCTCTGGCAGTAATCATTATTTTTAATATCTGGGGCAAGGGCCTGTTCAAGATTATCCCGATTCTTATGGGTGTAGTCATCTCTTATGCCGTAGCAGTCATTCTCAATGCACTGGGCATGACAAACCCCGATGGTTCCGCTATCATTAACTTTACATCTGTTGCTTCTGCAAACTGGGTAGGTATCCCCGGATTCCAGCTGTGCAAGTTTGATCTTACCTCCATTTTGGTTATGGCTCCCATCGCCATCGCTACCATGATGGAGCACATTGGTGATATGTCTGCCATCTCCGCTACTGTAGGAAAGAACTACCTGGCAGATCCCGGTCTTCATCGCACTTTGTTAGGTGATGGTTTGGCTACAGCTTTTGCAGGTGCCATCGGCGGTCCTGCTAACACCACCTACGGCGAGAACACCGGTGTGTTGGAATTGTCCAAGGTATACGATCCGGCTGTGGTACGTCTGGCAGCTGTATTTGCCATCATTCTGTCCTTTATTCCTAAGTTCTCTGCCATTATTTCTACCATGCCCACTGCCATCATCGGCGGTGTATCCTTTATGCTGTATGGTATGATTTCTGCCATTGGTGTGCGTAACGTAGTAGAGAACAGAGTAGATCTGACCAAGTCTCGTAACCTGATTATTGCAGGCGTTATCTTTGTATGCGGCCTGGGCTTCTCTGATGGAGTTACCTTTACGGTAGGTGGTACATCCATTACACTGACCGCACTGGCAATTGCAGCTTTGGCTGGTATTATTCTGAATGCCATTCTGCCCGGTAATGATTATGAGTTTGGCAAGAATGCCAGCGGCGATCAGAGCAGAGGAGTATCCATTCACAGTGGCAAATAAATCCGGAAAGGATAGCTGCAAACTTTAAAAGCTGTGACTCGACATGAGTTCCCGGCTGTGATATACTCTATGATAAGAGTTCCGAAGTGTCCATGTGTGTTGCATGTTTTCATGCGGAACACATGGACATTTTTTAAGATGAAACCCGTCGTAAGACATAGGAGGAAGAAAGATGGATTTTTCGAAAGAACAGAATATCACAATTTTTACGCACCCTTTGATTCAGCACAAGATTTCCATGCTGCGTGATAAAAACACAGGCACCAATGAGTTTCGTCAGCTGGTAGAAGAGATTGCCATGCTGGAAGGCTATGAGGCACTGTCTGACCTGGAACTGGAAGATGTTCAGGTGGAGACCCCTATTGAGACCTGTATGACTCCTATGATCTCCGGCAGAAAGCTGGCCATCGTTCCGATCCTGCGTGCAGGTCTGGGCATGGTGTCCGGTGTATTGGCACTGACCCCTACTGCCAAGGTGGGACATATCGGTATGTATCGTGACGAAGTGACCCATGAGCCGAAAGAGTATTATTGCAAGCTGCCGAATCCCATCGAGCAGCGACTGATCGTTGTCACCGATCCCATGTTGGCTACCGGTGGTTCTGCAGTGGATGCCATCGACCAGATTAAGAAGCATGGCGGTAAGAAAATCAAGTTCATGTGCATTATTGCAGCACCGGAAGGTCTGGAAAGACTCCATAAGGCACACCCGGATGTACAGATTTATGTAGGACATCTGGATCGTCAGTTAAATGCGGATGCCTATATTTGTCCGGGCCTTGGAGATGCAGGCGATCGTATTTTCGGTACCAAATAATATCAGGAAGACTATCATGTATTCAAAATGTCTGCTTCATCCGGTAAGATGGAGCAGGCATTTTGAATATAGGAACAAAAACAGAATATAAAATCCCTGATTGCATAAGAGAGCAAGAAATGATATAATGAAAAATGATATGGTATTCGGACGGATTGTGCCGGACCTTTTACAGCATGATCTGAATAAATGAAATGCGAGGTAATGAAAATGAGTGAAGAGATGAAGAAAACCGATCTGAGCGAAGCTTGGGAGAAATGTCAGGCTCTGCTGGAGAGCGGTGATGCTTTGACAGTTAAGGTTGACAGTGTGGTAAAGGGAGGCGTAGTTGCTTTCGTTGATGGCATCCGTGGTTTTATCCCTGCCTCTAAGCTGACTGCCGGATATGTAGAGAATCTGGAAGATTTTGTTGGTAAGGAGCTGGAAGTTCAGGTTATCACCTGCGAAGAGGCTGAGAAGCGTCTGGTGCTGTCCGGTAAGGAACTGGCCAGAAAGAAGAGCTCTGAGGCCAGAAAGGCAAGACAGGAGCAGTTCAAGACCGGCGCTGTGGTAGAGGGAACCGTTGAGTCCATTATGCCTTATGGCGCATTTGTAAAGCTGGCTGACGGAGTATCCGGTCTGGTACATATCTCTCAGCTGAGCGATAAGAGAGTAAAAACCGTAGAGGATGCTGTTAAGGTTGGTGATACCGTTACTGCTAAGGTCATCGGCACTGAGAAGGGCAAGATCTCTCTGAGCATTAAGGCACTGCTGACTAACGAGGAAGTAGCTCCCAAGGAGAAGGAGCCTGTTTTCAATTACAAGGAGACAGGAAAGGCTTCCACCAGCCTGGGCGATCTGCTGAAGAATATTCAGCTGTAAGATGCCATGAGCTTTTGGGGCAGGCATAGGATGCGCCGGAAGCTTTTGTAAAAAGAGAATACGGATATAAATTATGGCAGACTGTCTTTGGATGGCCTGCCATTTTCTTATTACCATATATACAAAGATGTTGGGGG
>CAYMSZ010000033.1:0-11872 GCA_964393285.1 uncultured Lachnospiraceae bacterium
CGGCAGCTGCCTCATAACAGGCAGATCGCTGGTTCATCAGGTCAGATATGTACTCCTCGCTCATATGTCCGTTTAAGAGGGGACGGTTGGTGCTGTTTTTCACCCTCTCATAGATGGTAGCAGGCTCTGCCTGGAGCAGAACAATACTGCCCCTTTCCTTCATGTACCGAACATTTTCTTCTCTCATGACGATACCGCCGCCGCAGGATACCACAGCGGGGCCTCTCTGCCCTATTTTCTGGATCAGGGCCGTCTCCGACTGACGAAAGGCTTCTTCCCCTTCCTCTTCAAAAATTTTTGTAATCGGTTTGCCAAACTGTTCTGCCAGAATGTCATCCATTTCCAGCTTTGGTATTTTGAGCTGGTCTGCCAATCTGCGGGCTATGGTGGATTTTCCGCTACCCATAAAGCCGATCAGGTATATCATCTGTTTTTTCATCCTGCCATCTCCCTGTATTCCTGTTTCCACTCACAGAGAAGCTTATTGAGCGCCGTCTTGCGACGAATGACATCTTTATCAAAAGCCTCTGCGATTTCCTTTGCCTTTCCCTGGTATACCGCATCCATGGAAAAGGTATCAAACTCTTCTTTCCATCGGTACTGGGTTTCTCCCGGCACCGCCTCACATACTTCCTCCGGCAATTCGATATCACTTTCCATACAGTACAAAATAAACATCTCATGGGCGATGGTCTCTGATTTCAGAATCTGCCATGCGTGATAAAAACAGTCCATGGCCTCCTGCATCTGCATGAGCCGGATACAGGCCAGTCCACGATTGTTCCACACTCTGCCAAGCATTGCCATTTCCGCCTTTTTGTCCTTTAATATCTGGTCATAGGCACGAATGGCATTGGCGTACTGATGAACATCAATATAGAAATCCCCCTTCTGTTTTAACAGCTCCAGAGGGCCTGCCTTCTTTAACCCCTCGATCTTTTGTCGAAATGCATTCCATTCCGTTTCGCTCAGATAGTGGAGTTCCTGCTCGATCATTACCAGTCCCTGGTACATATCATTCTGAACCGACATCCATTTTCTTACTCTGCCTTCCAGCTCCGGATATCCCAGTTCCTCCCCTAAAAATTGATACAGGGCTTCATCCATAAAATCCGGCGTAAGGAGCAGGATGTAATGATCGATATAATACCCCAGCTCTTCTGCGGAATAGAGAGAGATCCCCAATTCCCTGGCATAGTAAGGGTTTTTGACTTCCCTTTCCCGACAATACAACAAACCGCTCATCGTTTCGTACTATCTCCTTCGTAGAAATTCTGATCAATAAATCTGTCACAGAATCTAAATATAGATATCCTGCCGCACCATCTGGCCGGAGGAAGGGAACAATTCTCCAAATCCCCGGTCAAATACCCGAACCGTCATGCTCTTTTCTCCTTGAAAGGACACGATGACTTCTACCCTGGTGGTCTTGTTGGGACGCTTGGGGAATTCCTGCAAGGAAATGGAGTGTTTCATAGCCGTAGGGCTTCCCACAGGCGTTACCAGGAAATCAATGGAATCGGTATCATCCAGGATGAAGCTGGCAGAAGATTTGGTCTCATACCAGTTGCTGCCTGCCGCTGCCATCACCAGCTGCCTGTTTCGTCCCTCATATTGAACATTCACTGCCACCTGAGACCGGATTCTTCCCTCACAGATACAGACATAAGGATATGCTGTGGTCTCCTGTATGGAATCAAAGGCCACAAAGGCTGCCCCCTTGGAAAACAGATTCTGCCCGCCAAATACCCGGCGTTTGGAGCAGATAAAGCGGAGGAATTCTTCTGCCCACTCCGTATGTTCAAAGCCTCTTCCCGTCAAAAAGACAGTGGAAATCACTTTCCGGTTCATCACTCTGGCTGCACAGGTACTGAGAATCCGATCTGCCAGCTTCTCTCCTGAGGGGGTTTCCAGAATTTCCAGACTGAAGCCTTCTTCCAACGGCTGATGAAAGACCTCTACCACCTGGGGGCGGCGTCCCCGCATCATGCGGAACTCATAGTAATCCAGACCATGGTCATACACATCAAAGGCACAGACCTGATTGGACCAGATTTCCGGTTTCTGACTTAACACATAAAACAGAAATGCCTCTGTGTGATTTAAAATATGTACCCGATCTCTCGGCACTCCCATTTTCTCGGATAATTCCACCAGAACATCCATTACCGTAGGATTCATCTCCCGTATGGTGTACACAATACTCTCTATTTCCTGGATTCCTGTTTTTTCTTTGGGAATGGAAAGAATCTCTCTTAAATATGTCCCCAGCATCTCCCTGGCTGTGTACATGACCCCTTCAATGGTAGCAGTTCCCTCTTTGGAGGTCAGCTTGATGAGCTTGTCTACCATGCTGCCTTCTCCGAACAGAGCTGTACGATAGGCTTCCTCTCCGATGAGCCAGACATCTTCCCCTTTTTTCTTACATACCATCGTGGAAATGAGAAACTTTTCTTCGTCTCCCTTTCCCAATCCCACAGCTACTGTATCGCATAACTCCGGGTCAAACATACTGATCTGGGTATAATCATCACATATGTCAATACCCAATATTAGACCTGGCATACCTACGCCCTCCTAGTATCCTATCCTTTTCCTCCGGCAAACTGTGTTAGCCTATGGGGAATGCATCTGTCTCTTCTTTCACATTTTATCAAAATAGTGTTCCACCAGCACTTCTGTCATACTGTAATCTCGCATTTCCCGGCGCACCATGGTTTCATCCATGGTTTCCATATCCTTTAGCATCTGATTCAGCTTACCCATACGGCCTGTGCTTTCATCGGAAGCTTTTGCTGTTGTCTCATCTTTTACTAAAAGTTTAGCTCCCTCTTTGGCGTCCCGATAAATCTCATACTCCACTGTATCCCCGTAGAATACCGTCAACTCTTTGCTGAAATATCCCTGATACATATGAGGCAGCACCTCATAGCGGAACTCTGTCTGATCCGGTCTGATCCGGTATCGAATCCGCAGATGCTCTTCCGGCTTTGCCCGATATGAAATCACTGTCCTGCCTCGCAGACTCTGGGGGTATCCTTTCTCCCCTGCAAAAGCCGTAAAGAAATCAAATACCATATTGTGGTCGCAACAGTAGCGAATGGTGTCCATGCATCTGGCCATCTGCTCTTCGGTTCGCTCCGGCATCAATGACACATAGCGGCACAGGGCAATGCGGCACAACAGGGGAAGCTTGTCTCCCTCTGTCTCCACACAGGCAAAGACTGTCTCATCCGCCGCTACATCTGCATTGAGGAAATCATAGCATTTTTGTACCAGGTAGGCGTGAAACAGTGTTTCATCCATGGGCCCGGCATTTTGATAGGCACGAAATACCTCATCCATCCCCTCTCTGGATCCGGTAAACAGCATCTGTCCCAACAGTCTCTCCGGTAGATCACCAAGAGGTACATGATACTGTATTCCCTGAAGCAGCACCTTCAGCATCTGTTCACTGGTTCCGTTAAAGTAACGGCAGAGATATTCCAGAATTACATCGTCGCAGCGGTTTTTCTCCATGCAGTCATAGCAGGCTTTCAGCAATACCGCATCCTGAGAAAAAAGTCTGCTGACACAGGTACGGGAGCAAAGCTTTAATAAGGCTGCCGGTTTGATTTCTTCCCATCCGTATTTTTCCATAAGATGGAATGCCCGATCATGGAAATCTTCCTCAATGAGAACTTCCATGATTCTCAGAATATCTTCCCTGGAAGCGTAGCGGTCATCCAGACGCATCAGGCGTTCTCCCGGTGACAGGGCTCCCATCTGATCTTCTCTTGCGGCATTGATCGTACTGCCGCTTACAATGCGGGAAATGAGGGTTCTGCGGAAGCAGTCCCGCAAACCGGGAAGTCCCAATACCTGCTCGTACAAATCCAGGGCTTCCTGATCGAATCTGCCTTCTCCCAATGCTTTCTCACACCGCAGCATCAGCAGATAAGGCTCCTGCCCATTGACCTGACAGCAACGCTGCTCCAATTCCGGCGCATCCATCATTTTTCGACTGGAATAGACTCCTCCTGCATAGCGATTGCCGTATTTATCCTGGAACAGCACGCGACAGCGCTGGGAATACATGGATACAATAGCGTGACCATCCCGCAATATGGCCATTTCTTCCTTTTCTGTCTCCTCGTAGGATAAAATCACCTGATCCCATGAACCGGAACCGCTGGTAATCTGAATGCAGTGAAATACTCTGGACATGGCAGCCGCCAGCTTGTCATCCACCAGGGCTGCAGGGATCATTTTCTCATAGATCACAGCCAGGGGTTCACTGATATGACCTGCCATAGCCTGTTCTCTGGCAAAGGTACCCATCTGCCCGGCAAAGCTTTCATAGATGGGGGTGTCTTCCGTAAATTCCGTCAATACATTGGCATACAACAGGGAGCGGCTTCCCTCATCCAGTGTATTTGCCATGGAGAAGTACAGATAAACCTCCTGGGGCAGCTTGCCCTGGTAGGTCCGGGGCAGAGAATACAGATAATATTCATACAGTCGTGTCAGGCGTACATCCTTTGCAATGCCTTTTTCGTACCAGGGGAAGAAATCCTCCCCTTTTTTCTCTCCCAGAATCAGCAGTCGACATACGCCGGTAATCACATCCGGGTCATCGTATTTTTTTGCCAGACGAAGGAGAAGCCGATAATAGGCAGGACGAAAGATTTTTTCTTTCTCTGTCATCATGGCAATCCGTACTGCCAGTTCCAGATTCAGCATATCCTTTCTGGCGCCAAAATTCAGGGCATGCAGTTCAAATTCTCCCATGGAGGAAAGAAGCATAGGCTGTTTCCGATACATCCGGCAGGCAGCCAGATACAAAAAAGGACTGCGACAGCCTGCGGCATACAGATTTTTCATTTCCTCCATCGTATTCAGAAGATTCTGGGTTTTCTCCTCATCCACCAGCAATAACAGGAAAAATACAGTCTGGCTGGGATGCTCTCCTTCATAATAGAAACGAAGAATCTTCACCAGCTGGTCTTTGTCCTCTTCTGACTGAGAATACAAAGTACGCAGATAGTAATAATAGCAGTAGGTATCGATTTCCTCCCGCCGTCTCTCCAGAACCCGATCCTTCACATCTGCCAAAAGCAGACCTGCTTTTTCCCGCTGCCCTGCTTTCAGATAAATCTCAATATGGAGCAGTTCTAACAGATCTGAGGTATCATAGGTGTCCCGCATACGAGACAGCTCTGTCAACATACTGTTGATCAGGAAAATCCGGGTATTGGTGCCGGAATCTAAGGTTTCTCCCTGCTCCTGGCCTCTGGTATACAGCTCCACATAGGATCGGAAGAATTTCTGATAGGAAGCCCGGTATTCCCCCCGCAGCTTTCTCTCCATCTCCCCATCGCTCTGCTTTACTACAATATCAATGTGAAAACTCTGATATGCCGTAGTAATATGGATGCGCCCATAGTTTGTCCCTCCGTGGAGAAGAGACGGATGGATCACATACTCTAATTCATAGCGGTTTCCTTCAAAGGAATCCTCCGTAATGGTGCGTACCTGGGTCTCTAAAAACCTGGCATCGGTACGAACCCTGGCCTGGAGGGCACCCCAGGTGTTTTTTTCAATGGGTATCAATCCCCGGGTTTCCGATACAGGATCTACGCAGGTGCGGGTTTTCTCATCCATGGTAAGACGAAGCTGTTCTTTGACGCCGCAGCCGGTAAGGAACTCTTCCAGTGCCAGACGGCGTTCTCCGTGGCCGTACAGCCCCTGATACAAGGAAATAAAAGCAGGCTGCTGCATAAAGGGCAGCTTGCGGAAACTGCTGTTTTCAAAAATAGAAAGAGCCGCCGAAAAATCCTGACTGGCTAACCCGGCAAAGGCTTCTATGGTGTGAATCTTTTCATATGCTGTTTTTCCTGCCGGTACAATGCATTGGAACTGATAGGGAATTTCGAATTCGCCGGCACTGGTCACCAGGTAGATGCTACCCTTTAGCTGAGTCCCAGGTTCTACCCCTTCCATATTGACTTCATAGACAATGGTAGCCTTCGCAGACGCAAACTGACCGGTCAACAGGCGCACACGACCATGAGACGAATACAACAGTCCCTTCACAGGCTGTCCATTCGCCTCCCTCAAATCCAATTCTCCTCGATATTTCTGCCCTGCCGGAACCTCATCCAGAATTCTCTCCGGTGTCCAGTTCAGGTGCAGCGGTCTATCCACATGTCGTCCCTGCGCCAATAGGGTAATCTGCTCTTTCACAATCCATCCCCCGTTATTCCCATAAATCGACTTTATTCTACCATACTTTACAAAAGATTACACTAAATTTTCGTGAAAATGAAATAAAATTTAGACATTTTGTCAGGCTTCTTCCCGAATTTTCTTCATCCATGCCTGAATCTGCTTCTCATATCCGTTTTCCGACGGCTGATAAAATACTCTGCCCACCAATTCATCCGGAAGATACTGCTGTTTCACATAATGATTGGGGAAATCATGGGCATACAAATAACCGTCTCCTCTCCCCAGTTTCGCAGAGCCCGGATAATGAGCATCCTGCAAATGAGGAGGAATGGTTTGAATGGTAACATCCCGCACCGCCCCCATGGCATCGTAAATGGCATTGACTGCCGCATTGCTTTTTGGTGCCGTGGCTACATAGGAGGCTGCCTGCGATAAAATGATCTGTGCTTCCGGCATACCGACCCGCTCAATGGCCAGAGAAGCCGCCACTGCCACCTGAAGAGCCTGGGGATCTGCGTTGCCTACATCCTCCGATGCACAAATCATAATGCGTCTGGCAATAAATTTAATATCCTCTCCTGCATTGAGCATTCTGGCCAGATAGTAAACTGCCGCATCGGGATCGGAGCCTCGCATACTCTTGATGAATGCACTGATGGTATCGTAGTGGTTGTCTCCTTCCTTATCATAATGAACGGCACGTCGCTGAATACACTCTTCTGCCACAGGCAAGGTAATGTGAATCCTGCCATCTGCCCCTCTCTCTGTGGTGAGAACAGCCAGCTCAATGGCATTAAGGGCTCTGCGGGCATCTCCGTCTGCCATATCTGCCAGGAAATGTAACGCATCCTCCTGAAGATCTACCTGATACGCTCCCAGACCCTTATTCTCATCAGTAGCTGCCCGAATCAGCAATTCTTCAATGTCCGACTGCTCCAAGAGCTTTAGTTCAAATATGGCAGACCTGGACAAAAGTGCTCCGTTTACCTCAAAGTAGGGATTTTCCGTAGTTGCTCCGATAAGAATAATGGTGCCATCCTCCACAAAAGGCAGAAGATAATCCTGCTGAGCCTTGTTAAAGCGGTGAATCTCATCTATAAAAAGAATGGTGCGTCTGCCGTACATTCCCTGGAGATTTTTCGCCTCGGAAACAATCTCCTCCATGTCTTTTTTTCCTGCCACAGTGGCATTGATTTTTTTAAATTCCCCTTTGGTGGTATTTGCTATGACATGAGCTAAGGTCGTCTTTCCTGTGCCGGGAGGCCCATATAAAATCAAGGAGCTGAGTTTATCTGCCTGAATTGCACGATACAGCATCTTATCCCTGCCGATGATGTGCTTTTGTCCTACAATCTCCTCCAGGGTATCGGGGCGCATTCTGGCAGCCAAAGGAGATTCTTTTTCCTGATTGGTTTCGCGTATATAGTCAAAAAGATCCATGGTTTTCTCCACTTATCAATGACAAAAGACCCCTTTCTCGCAGCGCCGTTTCTTACAGATCGGGGCCAAAGAAAGGGGTCCTTATCCATTTCGTTCTTACATTTTCATTTACGCTTCGTGAAGCAGATAGGGCAGGAAATATCTGGTCTGCACCTTCCACCAGGGCCAGTCATGATTTACATCATAACCCCAGAAATCAACCCAGGCATGGATGCCTTTTTCCCGGAAAATATTCTGCATACTGCCGGTAGACCGGATTCCTTCATTCTCCCAGGCTCCCTGTCCTACGCAAAGGATAATGTCCTTCTGGTTATACATCTGAATATAGGGATGGTCAGGAGACATATTTTTCAGGAAATGCTCCGGGGAATTATTGTACAATCTCTCATCACACCATCCGTCCCAGAAGTGGGGAGCATCATAGCAGCCGGACAAGGCCAGGACTCCCTGGAACAAATCCGGGCGGCGGAAAAAGGTAATGACTGCATGAGTGGCTCCCAGACTGCAGCCTGTGGTGTAGGGAAGCTGTCCTGTTCCATTCATATCCATAATCACAGGAACCACTTCATCTACAATGTGATGATAGTACATTTCCTGGATATAGGAACGGTGTCCTTTGTCTCCATTGGTGTCTGACCAGCTCTCCTTGTCTACCGTATCGACACAGAACAGCTGAATCCGTCCGCTGTCGATGTAGTCCTGCAGCAAATCGATCATGCCAAAATTCTCATAGTTATCACACATGGAATCCTGACAGGGAAAAACCAGGATGGGCTTACCTCCCCACCCGTAAACCCGCATATTCATATTGCGCTGCAGCGGATCGCTCCAGCCGGAAATGTACTGAATGTTCATGGTATACCTGCTCCTTCATTGTATAATATATGTCAGAAATTATACCATAGAAATTCTATGGGGTCAAAGACTATTCTGGCTGTTTTGTGGCATCCTGAAGCTGACTCAAAGGGAAAGGAGGATTTGCCAGAGGCTTTACCGCAATGGACATTAACAACATGGGATTGTCATCTGCTGCCACCCTGTTTGAGCTTAAATTTCCACACTGACGGCACTTATGAATCAATGCCCATTCTCCGCCTTTGCGTACCCATACAGCAATAGGGTCCATGGTGCCGTGACACAGAGAAGCCCGATCTCCCGGTTCATTGTCTACATGGACACTGCAAAGACAATTGGGACAATGATTGCGGTGTTTGCTGCCTGCCCCCTCCGGGATTACCGTTGCTCCGCAGTTTTGGCAGGTAAAGGTCTCCAGGCAGGCATTATTGCGATAATCTGCATGTACATTTCCATAGGCATCTTCTACCAGAGGCCCCCGGGTCTCTTCTCTGCGAGGTTTTGGAGCCAGCTTTTTAGCAGGCTTTTGGGGAATGTCTCCCAGCTGATCACATACCATCTGTCTCTCCTCTTCTGTCACCTGATTCAAAGCAAAGTCACGGAAACCAGGAGTATCCATAAGGATGGTTCCCTCTGCGGATATCAGAAGGTTTGCCGCAGAGGTGCTCTGACGAATATAGGGAGGAGCTTCTTCTCCATCCAGTTCCCGCAAAATCCCGTGCATCAGGGCCGTCTTTCCACTGTCCCTGTCTCCTACCAATACTGCTGCCTGTCCTGTAACCACGGCAGTTATCTCTGCAGGCGCCTTACGGTTACTGCCTGCCATACAATAGTCGGCAATACCGCTATAAAACTTCATTTTTTCTTCCAGTAAGGGCATGGTCTCCTCACGGATTTCATCGCATTTGCTAACATAAATCGCAATGGGCAGATGGGACCGATGTGCCGCCAGAATCGCCTGCTCCGCAAAGCCTGTCTGATGGAGCATATATTCTGCTGTTACCACTGCCACTACCATAGTAGGGTTGGCTGCAATCAAAATATTTTCTCCCATCACTCTGCGGTTTCCCCGGTATAATTCATTCCTGCGAGGCAGAATCTCTGTGATCTGATACTGACCGGGGCCGGTGAGTTCAAGCTTTGCCTCATCGCCAATCACGCAGGAATCCTTCTGCCGCATTAACGCACCGGACAGCGGACATTGTACCGGCTCATGGTCTACCAGCACAGTAACCTGCTTATTAAAAACTCTGGAAACAATCCCTGTCAAAGTGACAGCTTCCGAATTTGCTTTTTTTCCTTTTTTCACCTGTTTACTCATTATGATGCTCCTGTTTCCGATAGTAGGATAATAATATGGTCAAACGCCATTTTCCTCATTATAACAGCTCCTTTTCTATTTTTCTATGGGAATCTGCCGGGAAGCAGGAATTTATTCCCTTTTTCCCGGAAATCCATTTTCAAACTATATCCTGAGGCAAGGGGAGTTGTTCATTGAATGAGATCGGATGCCTTCTGCATAGATTAGAATAATGAAATTCTCCAGGATGTTGTTCCATGGATACCTTGCGACGGGTTATTTTTTATACCTTGGGTCTGTTTCTGTTAGGGGGAATGTTTCTTTTGGAACGGCAGGACCAGGCTTCTGTCCAGTCCTCTGTAAATTCTTCTGCTTCTTCGTCAAATCCAAACGCTCCTGTGGTAGCTCTTACCTTTGATGACGGCCCTCATTCCCGTTATACGGAGGAATTGTTGGACGGGTTGGCGGAAAGAAATGTAAAGGCGACTTTTTTTCTCATTGGCTGCAATGTGGAAGGAAAAGAGGAACTGGTTCAACGGATGCAAAATGAGGGGCATCTCATTGGAAGTCATACTTATAACCATACCCAGTTAACAACTTTGTCTGAAGAAGATGCTCTGGCTGAAATTGCCCGCTGTAATGCCTTGCTGGAATCCATCACAGGAATCCCCACCACCTACATCCGTCCTCCCTATGGTTCCTGGAATTCTTCCTGGAGTGATGCGTTGAATATGCAGGTGGTTCTCTGGGATGTAGATCCGGAGGACTGGAACTGTCTGGACACGGATACCGTTGTCAACCGCATTCTAAACAATGTCTCTGATGGTGATATTATTCTGCTTCATGATATCTATCAAACCTCTGTGGAGGCAGCCTTACAGGTGGTGGATATTCTGCAAAGCCAGGGATACCAGTTTGCCCGGGTAGATGAGCTTTTGCTGGATTAGGGTATCCTTTGGTGCAAAAAAGCGAGGGAATGTATGGAGTGTCCTCTCTACATTCTCTCGCTTTTCCTGTCATGATGGAGCTTTATGGAGCTTTACACAAAATATTTTCCTCATGCTGATACACGAAACAGAATTACCATTTTACTGGTCCGTTGTTTTCTTAATCTCTTCAATGCGATAGATGAAGGTTACCTTTCCGTCCATGTCCTCTCTGATACCAGAGAAGTTGCGGTAATTTCTGGATACCTCTACAGTGGCTTTGATGCGATCAATCAGGCCATTGACATCGCCGTCTACTGCGTCAACGATTTTCTGAATCCCTTCTTCGTTGAATTTCACAAGACCGTCTGAGAGCTCCCCTGCACCATCCTTTAACTGGCTGATGCCATCTACAAATGCATCGACGCCGTCCTTCAGTTCACCGACACCGTCATACAGGTCAGATGCCCCCTTCTTCAGCTCACCGGTTCCATCTGAAAGTGCAGTGGCTCCGGCGTACAGTTCTGCGCATCCATTTGCCGCAGTTGCCACTCCATCGGTGTAAGTCCTCAATCCCACGTAGAACTTATTGTAGCTGTCCAGGGACTTCTTTAACTCAATGATGGACTTTGCACCTTCCGAAGCTGCCTCAAGCTGGGATTGTACCTCCTCCGACTCCATATTCTCATTGATTGCCAGCTGAACCTGTTTCTCAGTATTCTCCTGAATGGTATTCTGAATGGATTCTGTCTGCATCTGTGCATCGGTATTGGAACGGATGATTTCCTGCACGTCGTCTGTTTTCATCTGTTCATCGGTATTGGAAGCAATCAGTGCCTGCACATCATCCGATGCCATCTGCTCATCGATTTTGGAAGCAATCAGTGCCTGCACATCATTCGATGCCATCTGCTCATCGATTTTGGAAGCAATCAGCGCCTGCACACCTTCCGACGCCATCTGCGCTTCTACTGTTGTTGAAACCGCTGCTGAAATTGCCGCCTGATCGTCTGCAGATATCTGATTGGCTGCAACTGCTGCGTTGTATTGATCAACTGTCATTCCCTTTGTCGTGAGGACTTGTTCGAGGACCTGTGCAGTCACCTGTTCTTTGACTGCCTCCGTCACTCCCTCCGTTACC
>CAYMSZ010000034.1:0-6594 GCA_964393285.1 uncultured Lachnospiraceae bacterium
CAAAAGGTATTTTGCCCCCAACTGATGCCACGTATTGCTTCATTGCTACGCAATTTCCGCAATACTGCAAACATTCAGAATCCGCTAATTTACTGCGTAAATTGCTACTTCTTCATGTTTGGGCGGGTCCCAAAGTCAAAAGTCATTTTGTGCAAGCACAAAGCCTTTTGACCTTTTGACCCTGGCATCATTCTAAATCTTATGTGGTGATGTAGGTATTGTATCCGTATTCTCTTAATACCCGTTCCATTCGAATGGCATTTTCCAGTACGGCAAAGGCACCTACCTGTACTTTATAGTAGCCGTCCTGATAGAGAAGAAAGGCAGGAAAGCCCTCTGCTGTCAGCTCATTTCTCATATTCTCTGCATAGCGTTTTTCCCGATAAGCCCCGGTCTGCACCCGATATAAGGGATCGGAAGCCGGAGGCTGCTGCCCTGTTCCGTTTAGCCCTGTTCCATTTTGCCCTGTTCCGTTCTGACTGAAAGGATTTTGACCGGGATACCAGATTTCCCGCTGTCCTGTCTTTACAGGGAAAGAATCTGTGGTTTCCCTTGTATCTGCAGGGGGATCCGCTGCCTGGGTTTGACCACCGGAAGTGGGGATCGCCTTTAAAATTCCACTGGCAATTTCCTGGGCCAGCATTTCAAAATTATCATCAAATTTTGCATTGTCCTCCGGATTATCAAGGAAGCCTACTTCCAACAGCACAGCAGGCATACGCGTTCTCCGCAGCACCACCAGGTCTTTTCGCTCTGTGACTCCATTGTTCTGAAATCCGGCAGCTTCCATGCCCTCCAAAATACTGCGAGCCACTGTAGCCGGAAGATTCGCATCCTGATATACCAGCACCTCTGCTCCTTTTCCGCTGCCAGGCTGCACTGCCGCATTGCGGTGGAAGGATACAAATAAATCTGCATCTGCGTTGTTCCCCATGGTTGCTTTTTCAAAGGGAGTATTGTAAACATCCTCCACCCTGGTATAAACTACGTCAACTCCCTGATCCTCCAGCAACTGTCCCACTGCCAGGGCCAGATCCAGGTTATCGTCCTTTTCCTTTCGCTCTTCATACATCGCGCCAAAATCCTGGCCTCCGTGGCCGGGATCGATTGCAATCTTATATGCCAAAATAAAAAGCCTCCTTCTTCATCCACTATTACAAGGTATGATTGCTCGAAAGAAATGGTCACTTGAAAAAGCAGTGGCTACATTTGCTTTTTGCAAATACTTTCGAAATCATCCTGCTATATCGTGAAATCAGAAGGAGGCTCATATTTGTGCCTGCATTTACCTAATATGCCAGCGTATCATTCTGCCCGGTTGCCTGACAGATACTATGAGAACCTTGTCTCATTTCAGATTTGCCGGTCCAAATCCCATAGGGAGAAGGCTCTTCAAGGTCCAAACCTTATATTGCTCCGGGGAGGTAGCAAGGACAATCCGGAATGTCTCCGGATCGCAAAACTCCATCATCACCTGACGGCATACTCCGCAGGGTGCCGTATCTTCCAGCTCCCCGTCTTCCTTTCCTGCTACGATGGCAATGGTGGTAAACTTCCTCTCTCCCTGGCTGACTGCTTTGAAGAAGGCAGTCCGCTCTCCGCAGTTACTGGGAGTATAGGCAGCATTTTCAATATTGCAGCCCTGGTATACGTTACCGCTTTGGGCCAAAAGAGCCACTCCCACCTGATAGTGGGAATAGGGGGTATAGGCATTTTTTCTGGCCTCTATGGCCAATGCAATCAATTCCTGATCTGTCATGCTCTCTCCTTTATTAAGGTTCGTATCTGTTTTCTCTGTCTCCCGATCCGGTCTCAGCCGGAAATAACCGGTAGGAATCCCAGTTCCTCCACTTCTCCGGCCAACTGATCCATCACATCCTGAGAAGGAGTTTTAAAAACGGCATATTCGGAACGAACTCCCATGGGACGGTATTTAATCAGCTTATATCGGATCGGTGCCACAGAAAGATATGGCTGCAGTCTCTTAGCTGTCTGTCTCACAGATGTTTCATAATCATACAGTCCCGGCACGATGACGGTACGGATCTCCGGCAGCTTCCCAATGGATGCCAGATATTCCGCATTTTTCCATACCATCTCATTGTCTCTGCCGGTTATGGTCTGATGCTCTTCCAAGGAAAATGCCTTAATGTCCAGCATCACTCCGTCAGTCAGGGCCGTCAACTCTTCATCTGTAGAAAAATCCAGGGTGCCATTGCTGTCTAAGAGACAATCCAGGCCTTCTTTCCCAGCCATGGTAAAAAGCTCCACCAGAAAGTCCCGCTGTCTGGTGCACTCTCCACCGGAGACTGTAATTCCGCGGATATAGGGCAGCTGTTTTCTCACGACTGCCATCACATCGGCTGCCGTCATATGGCGAATCCTGGGGGAACTGCCATGGGGGCAATTTTTGATACAGGCATCGCAGAGTACACATTTTTCAATGTCATAGGCCACGTAGCCGTCCTTTAATCGTCCTGCTGCCTGGGCAGCTCCATCGGCATGGTGAACCTGACTCATATCCTCCTGGCCTGTCACCCAGGTCAGGGCGCCTGTAGGACATTTCTCCACGCAGACGCCACAGCTGACACACAGATGAATGGTCTCCGGATTGTGGCAATAACGACAATCAAAATTGCATCCCTGCAAAAAGATAGCAGTTCGATTCCCCGGTCCGTCTACAGAACTAAAGGGGATGATTTTATTCACCAATCCTTCTGTTGCCATTTCAGCGCACCTTTCGCTCTAAAATCTTACCATTCTTGGAAGCTCCTAAGCCCAGACCGGTGGTATTCTGCAATACCGCCTCTCCGGCATCCAGCTTCTCCATTTCAGACCGTTTTACCAGATAACCGGTAACACGGATCACATCACTGTCGCTGCGATAGAAAGACAAATACCGCAGGTTCTGTCGGAAGCTTCCCTTTATAATATCCAGCACATATTCCGGATTGTTATGTACTGTCAAATCAATAGGGAAGATATCTCCTGTGCCGGAAGGGAAGTACTTGTGGAACTTCTCCAGCACTTTCAAATGATCGATAAGCTCCTCCGGCTCCTCTCCGATGGGAATACGGGTACCGGGACTGGTCTTCACATCATCTGCCAGACCTACCTGGGCATGAAGAAGGAAGTGACCGCCGGTGGCCTCACAGTAAGGATTTACATGATTCCGGTTAAAGGCATCAATGATATCCATAATCTCCACACCTAACTGGTTGGCTTCCTCATCGTGACCAAAGCGTCCGGTCTTACCCTCTTTCTCCATGAGGGTATTGACACACTCTGCCAGACCTACCAGACCATACATGGCTGTGAAACGATCTCTGTGAATAAAGCCTTCCTTGGCCAGGAAATTGTATTCAAAGAAGTTACTCTCCTCCACAATAAACCGAATACGGGCATCCATGTACTGTGCCTGTATTTCCATCACATAAGGAAGGGTCTCCTTCTTAAACTGTTCTACGCTGTCTGCCCGATCTGCAATGTGGTGCAACAGCAGACGACACAGGGTATAAGAACCGCCGCCAATAAGCAGACCATTATAGCAGCTGGCAATGGCATAATTCTCTCCCAGCTCAGAGGTAAACATCTGATGGTTAGCAAAGCTGGGCTTGGCACAATGGAGTGCGCAATCCACACCTGCCAGGGCATACTCATCGGTAGTGATCTGTGGATCGTAACGCATGGTAATATTCGGTGTTGCATCCTCTAACTCCGACTCTGCCTTCATAATCAGCCGGCCTGCACGGGTGGGTTCCGGACCCAGATCTGCATGGCAGAAGGAATCTACAATGGTACGGTCAATATGCATCATAAAAAGCTTAATGGACTTAAAAGCAGTCTCATCATCTACCCCATCCAGATAAGGCTCAATCAGCTTATCCAGGTTACCTACAAAAACAGGATAATTGGTTACGCTGGGTACATGCTTGTAAAAAATCAGCAGGGTGTTCAAGGCCTCCTGCAGATCTGCAGGGGGATCCAGTTTCAGGAACTTGCAGCCCTCCTTCATCAACTTATCATAATCCGGCACAATATAGCGGGGACGCATAGGGGCATGTCCCTCACTCAGATCGCAGATGCACTTTCTCTCAAAGGGTACATTCAGCAAATCATCTAATCCTTCCGGAAGATCCATTACCTCCATAAGGGAATCTGCATGACTGCTCATGGCAGTCAGCTTCTGCTCATGTGTCATGTTCAGACTGGTAATCGTCTCATAAATATTCTGGCGAACTTCTTCTACTCGCTCCATGGTAATCGGTTTCATATCGTATCTCCTCTCTCGTTATGAAAGTCCATCGACCCTGATAATACTATTATACTGGCTTTCTGTAAAAAATTCTATATAAAATTTCAGGAAATATTCCTAGTTAAAAAGGTAGAAATTGCCCAAGAATAAAAATGAACTTGCAGGAAGTTTCCCCTGGTGGTAGATTAGTATGAGGGGTATGAGGGGGCGTAAATCAAGTAATAGACAGAATAAATGACGGCATTTATTTTGTGCCCTGCAATACTACATATTTATAGACAAAGGAGAATAGAGTATGATTCAAATTGATAAGACTTCCGTCATGAACCTGGAAAATGCCATGCGGGGTGCCCGTAATCCTCTGAACAGCTGGGCTCGTTCCGACAGCAGCTATGACGAGGAGGGCAATTATATCTTAGGAGAAAATGATCTGGGACTGGCCAGGAGGCTCTGTAAGGCAGGCAGTGACCACCGGAAATTTATCCGCATGATTTTCGTATCCATGGATCTGACTGCTCCTATCTACTGGTGGAAAGAGTACGATACCTATAAGGTAGCCACTGTGGCAAATTCCACCTCCACCATGCACAAAATTCACAGCAAGCCTTTTACTCTGGAGGATTTCAGCACGGACCACATGAGTGAAGATGCCCTGACTCATTTTGAAGCATATATTTCCTATTTGGAAGAGGTTCGTCTGAAATATATGGAGACCAAGGATAAGAAGGACTGGTATGACATGATTCAGCTTCTTCCCTCCAGTTACCATCAGACCCGAACCTGCACCCTTAATTATGAGACCTTACGGAACATCTACCATTCCCGTAAGGATCACAAGCTGGAAGAATGGCATACCTTCTGCCACTGGATTGAAAGCCTGCCCTACGCCGATGACCTGATTATCGGCAAAACAGAAGAGGTTTCGGAATAATCCGAAATCATTCCGAATCTCTTAAAATTATTTAGAATACGGATTATCAAAAAATGCTGCAAAAGAATGGAACCCTGTTCCTTTGCAGCATTTTTATATACTATCATTTCAAAAAAACAAAAAGGCTGAGAACCTAAGTTCTCAGCCATCTCTGTGAGCTGATGAGCAGATTCGAACTGCCGACCTCCTCATTACCAATGAGGTGCGCTACCAACTGTGCCACATCAGCGTCTCTGTGACGCTTTGTCAGCGCCAACATGTGATACTATACACGATGGATTGAATCTTGTCAACAACTTTTTTTAAAAATTCTGCTGTCTATTTTTTAACCTGTTTTCTATCATTTCTGCCGTTTCACATCCCCCATGCAGCTGGTTTTTTGTGGAAATAGGGTTTTCCCTGTTTTTCCCGGCAAAAAAGGCACACACTAGATAACAGATTCTTTTTTCTTTTTATTGCACCCAGGAGGTATTCTTATGTCGATTCATGTACGCACCGATCTGGCTGTGGAGGAAGCCAAACAGCCTTCCTGTCCCAGTCTCCTCCCCGGAGTCAGCATCCAGGAATGTACCGAACCCGATCAGTGGATTCATATCACCCGCGTTACCGTAGAAAACGAACAGGGTGCCGCTTCTCTGAAAAAGCCGGTGGGAACCTACATTACCCTGGAGACTCCTCTTATGTCGGAAAATGACGGAGAATTTCACCATGAGATTTCCTGTGTTCTCTCCAGAGAATTGCAAGGGCTGATTCGCCATGCTCTCTTTCCCACATCAGACATTTCCCACTCCACCAAAACCATTCTGGCTGTAGGTCTTGGCAACCCGGATGTCACGCCGGATGCCCTGGGGCCTCTTGTTCTGGATCATCTGCTTATTACCAGGCATCGTTCCTCCTGTCAGGATGAGCCTTATCTTCTCTGCGGCATTGTTCCCCGGGTTATGGCCCAAACGGGTATGGATACCTCAGAAATCGTCGCTGCTTTAAAAGAACAAATCCACCCGGATCTGATTCTTGCCATCGATGCTCTGGCTGCCCGAAGCAGCACCCGTCTGGGTACTACCATTCAGCTGACAGACACAGGCATTCACCCCGGGTCCGGCGTTGGAAACCATCGTCACAGTCTAACCCAAAAAACACTGGGCGTCCCTATTCTTGCCATCGGGGTCCCTACTGTTGTCAGTGCCGCCGCCATCGTTACCGATACCCTGGACTCTCTTCTGACCTATTTGAAAACAGATGCCAGATCTGCTCCTATGGCAGACACCCTCTCTCAGATGAATGGTGAGGAACAATATCAGACCATTACCCAGTTGATGAATCCCACTTTGGGCTCTATGTTTGTCACCCCCAAAGATATTGACGAAACCATCCGTCGAGTCAGCTATACCATCTCCGAGGGCATCAA
>CAYMSZ010000034.1:6694-11872 GCA_964393285.1 uncultured Lachnospiraceae bacterium
CAGACATTGTCTCCCAGGCTTCCTCTGTGGTTTCCTCCTCATCCTCCGGTATCGTCTCCGTCTCCTCCTCTTCCCATTCTACGATGAGATCCTGATTGCGGTCAAATCGATCCGACAGAGGAATATTGCTGCGGAACACCTTCTCACTGGAGGCATTCACGGAAAACTGTACCTGATTGATGGTGGACAGCTCTGTAAGAGAATTTACGATAGAATAAATTTCCACCGTTCCCATGACGTTGGTGGTCTCTGTCAGGAAGGTGTCATCCAGATCCACATAGCACACTCCGTCTTTTACGGCAATACTCTGGACTTTCATTCCGGCAGGCAGGGTAGCTGTCAATCGGCTATCCGTAGGTCCTGCAATCAGTTGATTCATAATCACACGCTCTGTAGAAAGGTTGGTAGAAAACACCACGGACCTTTCCTCCTTTACCAGTCCGCTTCCGTCAGGCGTGGCAAAGTACAGCACCAGATCCACCTGTTCATAATGATTGGTGGCATCTCCTGTATTATCTACAAAATCCGCTGCCGATAGCAGCAGTGGCTGTGTCACCATTTCAGAATTGTTGTTCGGGCCTCCCTCCACCTGTCCTTCCTCATTGGTCTCCTCGCCGGTATAGGGTTTTCCGTTGATATAAATGGCAATATAGTCTACTTCCTCCAGCTGGGTCAGGGTCTTGGCAAGAGCCGCCCTGCAAAGAAGGGCTCCCACTGTATCCATAAGGCTGTAGGTATTATCAAAATAAATACTGACAATGCCATTCTCATACACAGGCTCCTGTGCCATGGTCACATTAGAAGGAATCGCCCGTCTGCCATCGGTTTCATCCGGTACCGTCTGACATTGCTGGATCAACTCCCGGATGAGGCTCTCCGTATCTGTGGTATCTGTCTTATAGACGGTGCGTACCAGTGCTGTGGATGCCTGATTGACATAGTAGGTATCATACTGTCCCTGCCCCGTGGATTCCTCTTGCCGGGGACTGCAGCCCCACAAGGCAAAAAGTCCTGCCATGCAACACAAAAGCAGTAAGCATACCGGGGAAATTTTAAAACGCTTTTGGGCTGATTTTATCATACTTCCCCCTCCTGTCTTACATAAGTACGGGGAATCCGAACCGTAAAAGTGGTACCCTCCCCTTCCATACTGTGAACACGAATCTCTCCATGGTGAAGAGAGATAATACTCTTTGTAATCGCAAGTCCCAGACCGGTTCCTCCGCTGGCTCTGGAACGGGCTTTATCTACCCGATAGAATCGTTCAAAAATATGATCCCATTCTTTCTCAGGAATCCCGATACCGGAATCTGCTACCTTAATATAAAAATACTGATGATCCGCATTCAGAGAAACCCGAACCCAACCGTTATCTACATTATATTTAATGGCATTTTCCACCAGATTCATAATGGCCAGATTCAGTTTCACCTCATCGGCATCTGCCGTAACCGGCCGGAAGCTTTCCAGGGTCAGATCCACATTTTTCTGCAAAGCCAAAGGACGCAGCCGGAAAAGGATATTTTCGATCATCTCATTGATATTCACCAATGCAATGTTCAATTCCGGATTGGAACGATCCATTCGCACCAGTGTAAGGAGGTCATCGATAATCTGGCTTTCCCTGTCAATCTCTCCGGAAATATCCTTCATAAAGTCCTGATACATCTCTATGGGAGCATCCTCCATACTTGTCAGAGAATCTGCCAGTACCCGGATGGAGGTAATCGGCGTTTTTAATTCATGGGACACATTGGATACAAATTGCTGGCGGGATTCATCCAGCTGCCGCAGCCGTCCCAGGGTGCGATTATAGGCTTGTGCAATCTTCTCTGTCTCCTGATAATCCCGGATCTCCATATTTTCTCCCACAGAATCCTGGGAGGAGGCATCAATGACCTTTGCCACTTTTTTCAGAGGATATACATAAAAAGCAGACAACAAAATAGACAGAGCGATGACAATCACACTGCCGCTGATCCATGCCACCAGGCGAATCTCTGTCATTTCATCATGGAGAGCTTCCTCCTGTTCCGTAGAGGCAGTAATTACCATCACTCCGCAGACAGAACCATCTTTTCCCTGCACCGGAAGGGTCACCTCCAGATATCCCTCTTCCGAATCATAACGGGAGGAAGAGGTCCCTCCAAAGCAAAGAATTACCTGCTCTGAAATATTATATTTTCCCTCAGACAGATAGTAGGTATCCTTTACAATCCGGTAATTCTGATCTACCAGTATAATCCGTCCGTGATATAGTCTTGCCAGCTGTTCGATCTCTGCTGTCACAACCGGCTGTGCCAGATTGAACAGATATTCCTTCTCCTCCACCTCATCTACCAAAGTTGTCCCATGGTATTGCAGCTCATTGGTCCGCTGACTGATCTGTTTATGAAAGGAGGATGCAGACAAGATCCCGCTGATGATTCCCACCGGCACAATCCCCATCAAAGCTAACCCGATGAACATGATGACCTGAAGGCTTTTCCTGTATTTTTTCTTTTTTTGTCTCATGTCATTTAACCCTTATAATAGTATCCCACGCCCCATTTGGTGTATACATAGCGGGGATCGCTGGGGTTTTTCTCAATTTTTTCTCTCAGACGGCGGACATGAACATCCACTGTCCGTACATCTCCGGGATACTCATATCCCCACACCACATTCAACAGCTTTTCTCTGCTGAACACTTTACCGGGATTGGTCAGGAATAACTCCAGCAAATCAAATTCCTTGGCTGTCAGATTTACCTCTGCTCCTCCGATGAATACCCGTCTGCTCTCCCGATCCAGAGACAGCTCTCCCACTTTCAGCAGGGAAGGATCCTCATTCTTTGCCGTTTTTTTGCTGCTGCGGCGCATAATGGCCTTGATACGGGCTTTCACTTCCAATATATTAAAGGGCTTTGTTATGTAATCATCGGCGCCATATTCCAGACCCAATATTTTGTCCATATCATCACCCTTGGCTGTCAACATGATAATAGGCATATCAGAAAATTCGCGGATTCTCTGACACACCTCATAGCCGTCGTAAACCGGCAGCATCAAATCCAGCAGTACCACATCATACTCGTTCTGCTTTGCCAGCTCAATGGCTTCGCCTCCATCATAGGCACAGTCCACCTGCATTCCATCCTGTTCCAGACTGAAACGGATTCCCTTTACAATCAGCTTCTCGTCATCCACAACCAAAATCCGCGCCATACTCATCCTCCTACCGTAATATATCCCCTGATTTTTTCAAACAGACCCTCTTTAATGCCTGATACATTCATAATCTCTTCTATGGAGCGAAAGGAACCATGGGCAGTCCGGTAAGCTATAATGGCCTCTGCCCTCACTTCCCCGATTCCCGGAAGCGTTGCCAGCTCTGAGGCAGACGCCTGATTGATATTGATCAACCCTTCAGCTTCTTCTCCCTTGCGGGAGGTTCCTCCATCCTGTATTCCCGGATTTTCAGAGGCTTCTTCGTACCAGTTTGCCGTATCCTCTTCTCCTGCTTTTGGTATTGTGACCTTACATCCATCCTCCAAAAGGGCTGCCAGATTGATGCGATCCGGATCTGCATCCTCTGTAAAGCCACCGGCTGCCTGTACGCCGTCCCACACCCGGCTACCTGACGGCAGCTCATAGACGCCCGGGTTTTCCACCTGCCCGGCAATATGAACGATCATTCCTGTATGCTCTATGGTTTCGGATACTGTCTCCTTTTGCTCTGCCGATTCTGTTTCTGTCTCTGCTTCTGTCTCTCCCGATGCCTCCAGAATGACAGCGCTGCCGTTACTCCTGCAGCCACTAAAAAGAAACAGTACCACAAGCCACAGGCCAGCGATCCTGTACCAATATGTTCTCTTGTTTTGTATTTTCCGCATATTCAACGCTTTCCCGGAAACCGGGAGAAGTCGCTGATTTCCTTTTGTCATCATCTATTGTAACCAATCCATCCCGGAAATACAAGCAAATTTCCTTTACTTTTCCTTTACATTTTAAAGACGATAATCCCTGCAATCGCTAACACCATACCAATGAGTTTTTTCCATTCAAAGGGAGTTCTCTCTGTTCCAAAAAGTCCGAACAGCTCAATCAAATAGGCAACCAACAGCTGGGAAATCACAATGAGCATGACCGATCTGGCAGGTCCCAGAGCATTCATGCCCTTAATCACCGTGTAGGTGATAAAAGCCCCTAACACGCCTCCTGCCAGAAGATACCAGGGGCGAACAGACCAAAGGCCTCCTACTTCCGGTCTTCCGGTTACAAGCCAGAGAACCAGACAGGTAAGAAATGCCGTCAGCTGAACCCATCCTGCCGACACCCAGACGCTGGTTTCCCTGGTCACAGCCGCATTCCAGACTCCCTGTATGCTCATTAAGGCACCGGACAGCAGGGATATCAACACTCCAAACATAAAAATACCTCCTTTTGCACCATAGTCTGTGCAATCCGGAGGCATTTCATACTGTTTCATACTATTTCGTTTTTTTATACCGTTTCGTATTTCTCTACCACTTCACCCTGTTTTTTATAGATAGAATGGGCTGGAATCGCCCCTCTTACCATAGAAAGAGGGTAAATATTGGTTTCTTTCCCCACTACCGTACCCGGATTCAGCACGCTGCCGCAGCCTACCTCCACCTGGTCTCCTAACATGGCTCCGAATTTCTTCAATCCGGTCTCTATGACACCTTCCGGTGTCTTTACTGTGGTCAGGGTCTTATCAGATTTTACATTGGAGGTAATGGAACCGGCTCCCATATGAGCCTTATAGCCCAGGATGGAGTCCCCTACATAATTATAATGAGGTACCTGTACCTTATTAAACAGAATCACATTTTTCAGTTCTGTAGAATTGCCTACCACTGCTCCCTCTCCCACCAGGGCGTTACCACGAATAAAAGCGCAGTGGCGAATCTCTGCATTTTTTCCGATGATGACATTGCTGCCGATATAGGCCGTAGGTGCTACGGTAGCCGATCTGGCAATCCACACATGATTTTCTCTTTCCTCATACTCCTCCGGAGATAAGGTTGCTCCCAGCTCCTGAATATAGGTTCCGATCTCCGGAAGCGCCTCCCAGGGGTACTGATACTTCTCAAGCAAAGGTCTGGCCAGGGTTTCTTCCAGATTATATAACGATGCAATGGTCCATTCCTGATACATAGATGATCTCCTTTTT
>CAYMSZ010000035.1:0-3182 GCA_964393285.1 uncultured Lachnospiraceae bacterium
CGCAATGCAAGCGCCGCCCAAATAGACACTGACCGTTTCAGGACCTGCTTTTACATCGCATCTCCAGCAGAAAGGATAGTCATGCTCAAATTTAGGGGCGTCATACAAAAGATTTTCCCGATCCAGATCGTCTAATACCTTAGGGTCAGCGTCCTTGACAAAAAGACCGGCATAGGGAGTATCCTCTGTCATCTTACCGGCACCGTCTACAAACTGTACAAAAGGCAGGTCATATTTTCTGCCGACATTGGCATCATCCTCACCAAAGGCGGGAGCAATGTGAACCACGCCGGTACCGTCTGTCAGTGTGACATAGGTATCGCAGGTCACAAAATGGGCCTTCTTGTGCTGTTTTTCTGCGGTCTTGGCAGCGCCTTCGTACAAAGGCTCATATTCCTTGTATTCCATGTCTTTTCCTTTATAAGTCTCTAATACGGTGTAGGCAGGAACCTGATTTTCCTTATCTTCCCACTTGCCCAGAACCGTATCCAAAAGGGCTTCTGCCATATAGTAGGTAAATCCATCTGCGCAGGCTACCTTGGCATAGGTTTCATCCGGATTCACACAGAGAGCCACATTAGACGGCAGGGTCCAGGGTGTGGTAGTCCATGCCAGAATGTAGGCATCTTCATCCTTGCAGCGGAAGCGAACAATGGCAGAGCGTTCCTTTACATCCTTATATCCCTGTGCTACCTCCTGGCTGGACAAAGGGGTGCCGCAACGAGGGCAATAGGGAACGATCTTAAATCCTTTGTACAGGAGCTTTTTATCCCAGATCTGCTTCAGGGCCCACCACTCAGACTCAATAAAATCATTATGATAGGTAACATAGGGATTCTCCATGTCTGCCCAGAAGCCTACAGTATTGGAGAAGTCCTCCCACATGCCCTTATACTTCCATACGCTCTCCTTGCACAGCTGGATAAAGGGCTCAATGCCGTACTTCTCGATGTTTTCCTTGCCGGACAGTCCCAGCTTTTTCTCTACTTCTACCTCTACCGGCAATCCGTGGGTATCCCAGCCAGCCTTACGAGGCACCTGGTATCCCTTCATGGTGCGGTAACGAGGGATCATATCCTTGATGACACGGGTCAGTACATGACCGATGTGAGGCTTGCCGTTGGCAGTAGGCGGGCCGTCGTAAAACATGTAAGTAGGGCAGCCTTCCCTTTCCTCGATACTCTTTTCGAAGATGTGGTTTTCTTCCCAGAACTTCAGCACTTCTTTTTCTCTGTCTACAAATTTCAGATCTGTAGAAACCTTGTCGTACATTTTGTACCTCCTAACATATAATGAGATGCCTGGCAAAGGCTATGAGACCATCGATTTTTTCGTGCTACGCACTCTCAAAATCGATGAAACATTCGAATTCCGCTCATTTTTCTGCGAAAAATAGCTACATTCTCATGTTTTACGGGACCCATAGACGCAAAATAAATGCAAGCATTTATTTAGTGTCCATTTGTCCCTTGTCTCACAAAAAAGGACCACCGCCCAAACAGGGCGACAGTCCACAATCGCATAACCACCTATTTGTCACATACTTGACTCTTCAAACATCCTCCGTACATTACGGCATCTCCTGAAGAAATCGCATATCCGCTCCCATTAACGGCGGGATGCCGTCTGAGCCTACTGGGATCTCCGTTCGGTCAGCAACTCTGGAGTGATGTTCGCAACCTTCTTCTGATATCAGGCTTTCACCGTCCCTGACTCGCTGCCATCTTTCAAAAGCGCTACTGTCTCCGTCACAGTCTTTTTCGTTTCTGTTCCATTATAAAGAGGGGATTTTCCACTGTCAAGCCTCTTTTCTAAGTTTCTTTGTCCTCCATAGCTGCCAGTAGCTGATCCACATCCTCATAGGCTGCCCCCTTCCAGGTAATCGCCGTCAGTTGGTTACAGCCTGCAAAAGCATCCTGTCCCAGCTGTTCCAATCCATCCGGCAGGGTGATGGCGTTCAAAGCGGTACAGCCGGAAAATGCTTCAAAATCAATTTCTGTCACAGACCCGGGGATTGATATCTTTGTCAGCGCCGTGCACTGATAAAATGCCCGATAGGGGATCTGGGTAACGCCTGAAGGGATCTTAATGGAAGTCAGGGAAACACAACCCTCGAACACCTCCCCCTGCAGGACTTCCAGCTTATTACTAAGGGAAATGGATTCCAGGGAGGTGCAATTAGAGAATGCTCCCATTCCGATGTATACAATAGAATTTGGCATGGTAACCTGTTTGAGCTGATAGCAATTCAGGAAACACCACTCATCAATATGGGTGGAGCCGCTTTTTATCACTACCGTTTCCAGACTGGAGCAGTTGGCAAAGGCTCCTTCTGTAATATCTACCACAGTGCCTGGTATGGTAATCTCCTTCAATGAAGTACAGCCGGAAAAGCTGTTATAGCCAAAGGTAGTAATGCCGGTGCCAAAGGTCAAGGTCTCCAGGCTGCTGCAGCCTGCAAAAGCTGCATCATCAATGGTTGTCACGCTATCCGGTAAGGATACAGACTGCAATGCGGTACAATACATAAAGGAGGACATGCCGATTCTTTGAATTCCGGAGGGAATCTTTACACTTTCCAACCTGTCATTCTCATAAAAGGCATTGATTCCAATGGTTTCCACCGGATCATCTCCTACAGATGCCGGCAGTACCAGTGCTGTGGCCGTCTCTGCTGCAGGATGTCCCAGCAGCTCTCCTGCTGTAAAATATTCCTCGGTAAAGTATTCCGGATCTCCGTCATAACAGCCTCTCTCCTTGCAGATTCCGCTCTCCGGATCATAGTCATGGTGTCCGGCTGCAATCCGTCTGGTCTCTATGTGTCCGCATTCCTCACAGGTGCGCTCTTTGGTTCCTGCCTGATTGGTATCTGCTTCCTCCAGTATTGTCCATGCGCCATAGGTATGAACATGGTCTTCTGTTTCTTCCCAGGCGGAAATTTCCCAGATATTTTCTGTAGGCTCCTCTGTTTCTGTCTCCGTACTGCTTTCCGCTTCTGTCTCCAGGATGGTCTCCCCCTGGGTGATTTCCTCTGTCTCCTTCGTTAATCGGTTTTCTTCCCCGCCGCGGCAGCCACTTCCTACCAGGACAATTCCCAGCACCAGCAAAAGGAAACTTAATGTGTGCGTTCTTTTTTTCATAGACTCCTGCCTGATTTCTTCCTTCTCTCTATTCTATCCAAT
>CAYMSZ010000035.1:3282-5825 GCA_964393285.1 uncultured Lachnospiraceae bacterium
GACACCGGTGTCAAAAGGTCTTTTGTCCGGTTTCCATGATTCCTGTCTGATCTAACCCTTGACAGCAATAGCTGTCATTTTGTAGAATAAGGCATCATACATATGATGATGATACCGAAGATTTCAAAAAAGATACCTTTGTATCAGGCATCAGGAAAGGATTTTTCCATGCTTCGTTCTATTATTATTGTATTGACGATTGCTATTTTTCTCATACTTGGCTTGCCTTTACTTCTTATTGAGACGATTATCGGCAAGTTTAACCCTCAGTTGATGCAGCGCAGCAGTCTGCGCATCGTACAGGCTGTATTACGCCTGATCATGTGGGAAACGGGTTCTAAGGTCACCGTTATCGGGGAGGAAAACATCCCCAAGGATCGCCCGGTGCTGTACATTTCCAATCACCGCAGCTATTTTGATGTGGTATTGATGTACCCCAGAGTCGTTGGTCTCTGCGGCTTCATTGCCAAGCAGGAAATCAATAAAGTACCGATTCTGGGTCTTTGGATGCGCAAGCTCAACTGTCTGTTCCTGGAGCGGGATAATATCAAGCAGGGTCTGGATACCATTTTGAAAGCCATAGATATGGTAAAGAGCGGTATCTCCATCCAGATTTGTCCGGAGGGCACCAGAAATCATGAGGAAGAGATGCTTCCTTTCAAGGATGGTTCCTTTAAGATTGCAGAAAAAACCGGCTGCCCCATTGTCCCTATTGCCATTACCGGCAGTGATGACATCTATGAGAACCATCGGCCTTTCGTCCGTCCCGCCAATGTGACAATCCGCTACGGAGAGCCTATCTATCTGGAAGGGATGGACCGTTCCGAGAAAAAGCGTCTGGGTCCTAAAACTCAGGCCATTATCGCTGACATGATTCGCGAAATCAAAGAGCAGGGTTCCTCTGACTCCCTGGTCTGATCCATCAAGGAGAGGCTGCCTTTCAAGGGCAGCCTCTTTGTTTTAGAATGCATTCTTACCTGGAATGCATTCTCATTTTCAAACCTACTCATCAAATTCTACTACCACATAATAGCCCCGAGGCGTCTTTTTTACTTCTTTTACGACTCCTTCTCTGGATTTCAACCGATCCCGAAATTCATAATTGGCAGACATGGCCACTGCCGGTTCCACTACATAATACCAGCTGGAGGGCAATACGCCTTCTGTTATCTTTACAACCTGCCCCTCCTGAACCAGATTTTCCCGTTCCATTTTAAAATCCATCTGTCTCATTGCAATCTTTCCTCCACCTGGGTTTCATTGATGACGGGGATGCCGTGTTCCACCAGCAATCTGGCAGTTTCTCCCATTCCCTCTACCAGACGTCGGGAAAAGGTCCCGTCATAAATCTGCTGATTTCCGCAGGATGGACTTTTTCCTTTCAGAATCGCCAGTTCACAACCGCAGGTCTGTGCCAGATGCAGCACCTCTCTGGCACCTTTTTGAAAGGCTTCTGTACAATCCACTCCTGTGCTATTTACCGCCCGATCTCCCTGCCATTCTACCGGCAATCTGGGTGTGGACAGGCCGCCTAACTGCTCTGCACAGACAGGAATCAGGGTGTGTTCTCCTGCCAGACGAATGACCTGCTGACAGCCATTATCTTTTCCATCATAGCGGCAATGAGCTCCCAGCAGACAGGCGCTGACCAAAATTTTCATGCTCTTTTCTCCTCCATGTCTTTTCCGTCACAACATTTTCCTTTGTCTTACCTTTGTCTTGTCTTTACCGTATCTCCAATTCCACAGGGCAATGGTCTGAGCCAAAGATTTCCGTATGAATTTTTGCATCCACCAAACGGTCTTTCAAGCTTTCGGACACGCAGAAATAGTCAATCCGCCAGCCTGCATTCTTCTCTCTGGCATGGAACCGATAGGACCACCAGGAATAAATATCTTTCTGATCCGGATAGAAATAACGAAAGGTATCAATGAAGCCGGCAGCCAATACCTGATCAAAGCAGCCCCTCTCCTCGTCGGTGAATCCGGCATTCTTACGGTTGGTCTTAGGATTTTTCAGATCAATCTCTTCATGGGCCACATTCAGATCGCCGCAATAAATCACAGGTTTCGTTTTCTCCAGATTCTTCAGATAGGCTAAGAAATCCCCTTCCCATCTGACCCGGTAATCCAACCGCTTCAATTCATCCTGGGAATTGGGTGTATAAACTGTTACCACATAGAACTCTTCATATTCCAGTGTGATGACACGACCCTCATGATCGTGTTCCTCCATGCCTATCCCATATGCTACAGACAGGGGCTTATGTCTGGTAAAAACAGCCGTACCGGAATAGCCCTTTTTCTCCGCATAGTTCCAATACTGTTCATAGCCCGGCAGCTCCAATTCAATCTGACCCTCCTGGAGCTTGGATTCCTGAATACAAAAGAAATCGGCATCAGCTTCTTTAAAATATTCCAAAAAGCCTTTTTGCATACAGGCCCGCAAACCATTTACATTCCAGGATATTAATTTCATAGGGAATCCTCCGTATTTTCTTTTTTGACACATGTCGTCTATGTTCAAAGCCATGCCGTAAAATG
>CAYMSZ010000035.1:5925-11815 GCA_964393285.1 uncultured Lachnospiraceae bacterium
TGGCTTTGATCGTTAAGCAAACTGTGCCTGGTAGAGCTGGTAGTAGAAGCCTTTACGGGCCAGGAGCTCTTCATGGGTTCCTTGCTCTACAATATTGCCGTCTCGTACCACCAGTATCAAATCAGAATGAACAATGGTGGACAGGCGGTGTGCAATAATGAAGCAGGTTTTGTCCTTCATTAACGTGGTCATGGCATCCTGGATCCGTTGCTCTGTACGAGTGTCTACATTAGAGGTTGCTTCATCCAGAATCAGCATTCTGGCATCCAGCAAGATTGCTCTGGCAATGGTAAGAAGCTGTTTTTGACCTTTGGAAATATTGGTTCCTTCGTCTGTCAACACCGTATCATAGCCCTGAGGCAGCTGCATAATGTATTTGTGGATGCCTGCCATTTTGGCCGCCCGTTCCACATCCTCCCGGGTGGCATCTGCTTTTCCATAGGCAATGTTATCATAGATGGTACCCTCAAACAACCAGGTATCCTGCAATACCATGGCATATTGTCCACGCATACTGCTGCGGGTAATCCGGGTAATATCCTGTTGATCCAGGCGAATCACTCCTGCCTCTGCATCGTAAAAACGCATGAGCAAATTGACCAGAGTGGTCTTACCTGCTCCCGTAGGTCCTACGATTGCAATCTGCATCCCCGGCTTCACATCCAGATTCAGATCATGGAGAATGGTCTTTCCCGGCAGATATCCAAAGGATACCTGTTCCAATTCCACATGTCCCTCTGCTTTCTCCAGAACGACTGCATCCGGCTCATCCTCTTTCTCCGGTTTCTCGTCTATCAGGGCAAAGACCCGTTCTGCTGCCGCCAGCGCTGACTGCAGCTCGCCCATAACATTGGCTACCTCATTGATGGGGCCGGAAAACTTTCTGGAATACAGCACAAAGGAGGAGATATTGCCCAGGGAAATCTGTCCTTTCAGATACATCAAGGCTCCCAGTACGCTTACCATGGTCATGGACAGGTTATTCATAAAGTTTACGCTGGGTCCCACCATGGCACCATAATAGTCTGCCATGTAGTAAGCTTCCACAGCCTCCTTGTTCATTGCCGCATATTTTGCCCGGATATTTTCTTCCTGATCATAGGCACGAAGGGTTTTCTGTCCTGTAATCAATTCCTCCGACAAACCATTTAACTCTCCCAGCTTGCGGGATCTTTTGCGGAACATAGGTCTTGTGATTCCCGTAATTTTTTTGGTTAACAGCATGGAGATGGGCACCGTCACAGCAAACACCAGTACCAGCTTCGGTGAAATCAGAATCATGGAGATGAGGGAGCCGGTTACTGTAATAATGCTGGCAAAAATCGCCACCAGATCCTGAGACAGGCTGGCATTCAGGTTATCTACATCATAGGATATCTTACTGATAATATCCCCGGTGGCATGCTGGTCAAAATACCCTACAGGGAGAGACAACAGGCTCTGGAATACCTCTCTGCGCAGCCGCACCGAGATTTCCTTGCTCAGTCTCAGCATCCAGGCTGACAGGGCATAATTGAGTCCTGAGGAAAGAATGTAAAATCCCAGCATCCACAGGCAATACATTCCTACTTTGCCAAAATCCATACTGCCGCCCATTCCTGCCTCGATAACATCAATGGCTTTTCCTGACAGGCGAGGACCAATCAGGGCAAAGAGGTTGCTTCCGATGGAAAGAATCAAAGCAAATGCCAACGCTCCTTTGTAGTCCAGCATAAATTTCCCCAGACGTTTCATAATACTTCGTTTTCGCTCCGGCGCCATAGGCTCACCGCCGGTTCTTCCTTTTCCCATTCCCGGTCCCCTAGATGGCATGGCTCTTCACCTCCCGTCCTGTCTGAATTCGATAAATATCCTGATAAATTTCACAGTTCTGCAATAACTCCTCATTGGAGCCGTAGCCTACCATTTTTCCTTCATCCAGCACCAGAATCTTATCTGCGTGCATAACAGAGCTGATTCTCTGCGCCACAATCACTGCTGTGGTGTCGGCATAATATGTTCGGATGGCTTCTCGTAACGCCGCATCTGTCTTATAATCCAGAGCACTCATGGAGTCATCCAGCACCAGAATATCCGGATGAGATGCCAGCGCCCGGCTAATGAGCAGTCTCTGCTTCTGACCTCCGCTCATATCGGCACCCTTTACTGCAATCAGGGTGTCATAGCCTTCCTCCTTGCCCTGAATAAACTCATCTGCCTGGGCATGAAGGGCCGCCTGGTGGATGTCTTCCTCTGTCAGATCCCTTCCAAATCGAATATTTTCTGCAATAGAATCTCTGGTAATAAAATCATTCTGGAATACAACGCCAAACATACCATGAAGCTCCGTAGGCGAATAGGACCGGACATCTTTTCCCTGAATCCGGATGACGCCCTCATCTGCATCATAGAACCGCAAAAGCAGCTGCACAATGGTGGATTTGCCGGAACCGGTAGCCCCTAATATGCCAAGGGTCTGTCCCTTTTCCAGGGAGAAGGAAATATCCTCCACGTTAGGCTCCTTCTTATGGTAGGAAAAGGTGACATGGTCAAATTCGATCCAGGGAGTTTCGACGGAGGGGTTCCCCTGTTCCTGTGGCAATCGGGATTCCTCTGCCTGCAGTTCCATAGGCATCTCCAACACCTCATTGATTCGTTTGGCAGAGGCATCTGCCCTGGAAAAGATAGCCAGCATACGAGATACAAACAGTATGGCATTGAGAATCAGGGTAACGTAGCTTAGAAAAGCGATCAATACGCCAGGCTGCACCTGTCCTCTGCTTACTCGCATGGCGCCTACATAAATCACCAGCACGGTACCTGCATTCAGGCAGACATTGACTCCCGGATTGAGAGCGCCCATAACCAGTCCTGCTTTTTGTTCCTGTTCCGCAGTCCGGCGATTATAGGTATCAAATTTCTGTTTTTCGTACTCTTCCTTGGACAATGCCTTGATAATGCGGATTCCGGATACATCTTCCCGCACAACCCTGACAAATTCATCGATCCGTTTCTGCAGTCTGGTATACATAGGGATGCCAAACTTGCTGACAATGACAACGATCACAACGATCACAGGCGCTACAGACAGCATCACCAATGTCAAAACCGGATCCAGGGTAAAGGTAATCAAAATTCCTCCCAAAAACAGGATGGGAGCCCTGACTCCCATTCGCTGCATCATTCCCAGCATCTGATGCACATTGTAGGTATCTGTGGTTAATCTGGAAATCATAGACGGCAGCGTGATCTGATCCATCTGTCTGCTGGACAGATACATAATACGGCCAAACAGATCATTTCGAATGGCTTCGGTGCAGTTGCGGGATACCAGGGATGCCATTCGATTGGCAATAATATTAAAGGCCAATGCTATCATGGCACAAAGAATCATGACCCCTCCCCACAGGTAGATCAGCCTCTCATCCTGCCTGGGAATTACGTCATCTATCATATAGGATAGGATATACGGTATCACCAGCTCTGCCATGGTACCAACAATTTTGGTCACCATACCCAGAGTCATGCGCAGGCGGTATGGCTTTAGGTACTGAAAAATTTTTCTCATGCGTTTCCTCTCCCTGCCGAAATTTTCCGGCAAAAAATGTTTCTTATAAAAAACAGGATGTCTGCAGATCTTACGGCAAACATCCTGTCACTAGACCCGATTATTATCTGTCCTTCACAGCATCTCACTTATTATTCGTTATTCATTTTTTCTTTTAAGATTTCCAGTCCTTTTTGAAGCTGGTTATCTTCTTCCTTGGTGATGACAGCCTTAGATGCCAGTTCTTCGTCCAGCTCTACTTCCACATCCGGCGTCAGACCAATCTTATGAATGTTCACATCGCCGTGGATATAATAATCAGCAACCGTCAATTTGATGGCACAGGTTTTAGAAGAATTGGTATAGAAGGTATTCTGCATAATACCCTTGCCAAAGGTGGTGGTTCCTACCAGCGTTCCCACACCAAAGGCCTGCACATTTCCACTAAATACCTCTGCTGCACTGGCAGTATTGCCATTGACCAGAACCACCAGAGGCACCTGCAATGCCGCTTTGGCATCGGAGCTATATTCCAGATACTTGGTGCCGGTATTGTCTTTGGCATAGAAAATCAATCCTTCCGGAAGCAGGTAATCCAACATTTCTTCCACAGAGGTTAAAAGACCGCCGCCGTTATCCCGCATGTCGATAATCAGGCCTTCCATGCCCTCTTCCTCCAGGGTTTCAAAGGCGGTTTCAAACTGACCGGGCGTTACGCCGTCAAAGGAATATACGGCAATATAACCAATGCTGTCCTCCAGCATCTCATACTCAACGGTCTCTATCTCCACCTGTCTTCTCTCCACATCAAAGTACAGGAAGTCCTCTTCCCCTTCTCTGAGGATGGTCAGCTCTACGGTGCTTCCTTCGTCGCCCTTAATCATGGCTACCACACTCTCCAGATCTTCTCCGGTGACCTCTTCTCCGTTCACCGCATAGAGAACATCCCCTGGCAGAAGTCCTGCCTCATAGGCCGGTGTGTTATTATAGGGCTTTACAATGGTAATGACACCTGTGGTGGTATTCTGGGATACCGAACAGCCAATTCCGTAATATTCTCCCTGGGTGGTCTGGTTAAAGGACTCCAGGGCGCTTTCATTATAGTATACCGAATAGGGGTCATCCAAAGCGTCCAACATAGCAGACAGCATGGCATCCTGCATCTTACTCTCATCAAAATCGTAGAGGAAGTAGCTGCTGATCTCCTCATAGACGGTATTGACTTCTGCCACAAAATCGTCTGTAAGGATGCCGGAGTGCTCGCTATCGGAAGAGATGCTGGCTCCTCCCAGGCTTTGACCGCTCTTTACCCCACTGCTGCTGTAACTGTACGCCAGCTTCTCCACATAGATGAATGCTGCCACACCGATTACGCCAATCAGAACAAGGGTAATCAGTACACCTGTAACGACTCCTTTTCCAAAGCCGCTCTTCTTCGGCGGCTCATAATCCAGAGAATAACCGGTTTCTTCACCGGAATTCCACTGGATTTCCTCATCTTGATCCTTCTTTTTTCCAAACATAATTCTTCTCTCTCATCTGTATCAATAACGGATTTTTCTAACTACCAGACAACGAGTGCTTTTTTTCAGCTTCGCACTGGGAATAAAGCCTTCCTGAATTAAGGTTTTCAGGTTCTGATAACATACCTCATAGGGTTCATTGCACTTGGCTGCAATGGCATCTACGGAACCATCGGGAGTATCCAGGATCACCGGTTTATATTTTTCATTCATATCTGCCAGGCGGCTGCTCTTGATTCCCTTTCGGATCAGCAGGAAGCCTCCTACCAGGGTTATAACCAGCAAAAAGATCATAAGGCCTATGGTATTGCTCTTATCTTCTATGAGCACTTTGCCTGTCAAAGTAAGAATAGCGAATAACAATCCCAATGCAATGAGTCCAATTCCGATTCCCGTAACGATCTTACTGTTCTTTTTCATGTTGGACAATTCCCGGTTCACCTTAATAATAATCAGGAAAATACCAATGGGGTAAATGAGAATCAAAAGAACTGCTATTATGATCCAGGACGCACCCTTCAAGTCCAGCATATCATCAAATACTTCGCTGATATCATGGGGTTCTTCCTCCTGTGCGGGCTTGCTAATTGGCTGTACTGCCGTCTCTTCTCTGCTTTCCTCTTCTGTCTCGTTTTCTACATCTACTGCAGTACGCTCCTGTAAAATTCTCAAAGATTCTTTTGTTTTCTGATTAAAGGCCACTACTGTTTTCCTCTCTTTTCCCTTTTTTTAAGATGTTGCCCAACATATACTATGAGACCATCGATTTTTCGTGCTTCGCACTCCCAAAATCGATGAAACATTCGAATTCCGCTCATTTTTCTCCGAAAAATGGCTACAT
>CAYMSZ010000036.1:0-2519 GCA_964393285.1 uncultured Lachnospiraceae bacterium
GACCGCCGTGAACGATAGCCGGTACATGCTCCAGCGTCTGTACCAGGTTGGGCTTTAAGGCATCCTTTAACAAGGCGGTCATAGCACCTGCCGCCTTCAGATCCCCTGCTGTCACCGGTTTTTCCTCATAGGTGTAGCCTACAATAATCTGAGACAGGCGATGCTTCAGATCGGTGATATCCGTAGCCAGACACAGCACTGCCATAATCTCAGAGGCAACGGTAATATCGTATCCATCCTCTCTGGGTACACCATTGACACGACCGCCCAGACCATCTGTGATGAACCTTAACTGCCTGTCATTCATATCCACACAACGCTTCCAGGTGATTCTTCTGGGATCAATATGCAAGGCATTCCCCTGATAAATATGGTTGTCCAGCATGGCTGCCAGCAGGTTGTTGGCTGCGCCGATGGCATGCATGTCTCCGGTAAAGTGAAGGTTAATGTCCTCCATAGGTACCACCTGGGCATAACCTCCTCCGGCTGCTCCGCCCTTTACGCCAAATACCGGTCCCAGTGAAGGCTCTCTCAAGGCTACCATGACCTTCTTCCCCAGACGGCTCATACCGTCTGCCAGACCTACGGTGGTAGTTGTCTTTCCTTCTCCTGCCGGAGTGGGGGTAATGGCTGTTACCAAGATCAATTTACCGTCAGGGGCATCGGTCTCTTTTAACAGATTGTAATCAATCTTTGCCTTGTAGCGACCATACTGCTCCACATACTTCTCATCAATTCCTGCTTTTTGGGCAATCTCACAGACAGGCTTCATCTGCGTTTCCTGTGCAATCTCAATATCCGATTTGTAAGCCATGGTAATCTCCTTTTTTATTTTTATGTTTTTCTCTATTTTACAACAGGAACCTTTTTCTGACAATCATCTCTTTCCTCGTTTTCTTCATTCGCCCCAGAAGTTTTATCCCGTTCTTTTCTCCAGTTTTTTATCCTGCCTGGTGGCTGAAAGCCTGATATATCCTGGATTTTTGACTATAATTTAACCATAAAAAACTCTTGCTATTTTTTCCCATACCATATATACTATACCGCGTTGTGCCCAAAAAGGGCCCCTTATCAATCTTTCCGATGAATGTTTTCATTCATCTAACCGAAATGAGTATGAAGGAGTTTACACATGTCACAGAAAAACTTTGAAACACAGCCTAAGGCTGAGAACAAAATGGGTACCATGCCGGTGAACAAGCTGATCATCAACATGTCCCTGCCCATGATCATTTCCATGCTGGTTCAGGCTCTCTACAATGTTGTAGATAGTGTCTTCGTAGTTCGGGTATCTCAGAATGCCCTGACTGCTGTCTCTCTGGCCTTCCCGATTCAGAATCTGATGATCGCCGTAGGTGCCGGTACCGGTGTAGGTATCAACGCTTACTTATCCCGTGCTTTAGGTGAGCACAAATCCAAAGAGGTTAACCGGGTGGCTACCAACGGTCTCTTTGTCATTCTGTTAAGCTATCTGGCCTTTGCCGTATTCGGTCTGTTCTTTTCCAGACAGTATTTTGCCAGCCAGACAGATATTCCGGAAATCGTTGCCTACGGTTCCGACTACCTGTTCTACGTAACCGTATTGTCCTTTGGTCTGTTCTTTTCCATGACCTTTGAGCGTCTGCTCCAGGCTACGGGAATTACCGTATATTCCATGATTTCCCAGACAGTCGGTGCTGTGACCAACATTATCCTGGACCCTATCCTGATCTTTGGTCTCTTTGGCTTCCCTCGTCTGGAAGTAGCCGGTGCAGCCATTGCTACCATCATCGGTCAGATTCTGGGTATGTGTGTAGGTCTGTTCTTTAATATTACCAAAAATAAAGAAATTAATCTGTCCTTCAAGGGCTTCCGCCCCCATGGTGGTACCATCCGTACCATCTACGCCGTAGGCCTGCCCTCCATTATCATGCAGTCTATCGGTTCTGTTATGACCTACGGTCTGAACCGGATCCTGCTTATGTTCAGCGCTACAGCTGTCAGCGTATTCGGCGCTTATTTCAAGCTTCAGAGCTTCATCTTTATGCCTGTATTTGGTCTGAATAACGGTCTGATTCCCATTATTGCCTATAATTACGGTGCCAAAAAGAAAGAGCGTATTACCCAGACTGTAAAAACCGGTTGTATCATCGCCGTAGGCGTCATGCTCATCGGTCTTATTGTCTTCCAGGTATGCCCTGAAACGATGCTGGCTCTCTTTAGTGCATCAGACAGCGCAGAAGAAATGGCTGCCATCGGTGTACCTGCCCTGCGTACCATCAGCTACAGTTTCCTCTTTGCCGGTTTCTGTATCGTTGGTTCTGCCGCTTTCCAGGCACTGGGCAAGGGCTTCTACAGCCTGTTGATCTCCCTGGTTCGTCAGATTTTCGTAATTTTGCCGGTAGCTTATTTCTTTGCTGTTAGCTTTGGCCTGGATGCCGTATGGTATGCCTTCCCTATTGCAGAGACAGTATCTCTGGTGCTGTGTGCATTCCTGCTGAAGCATACTTTCAAAAGTACCGTAAATACGCTGTAAGTTT
>CAYMSZ010000036.1:2619-3714 GCA_964393285.1 uncultured Lachnospiraceae bacterium
CAGGACGGTTGCAAGACGCTTTCAAATGTCTTACAATCGTCCTGTGTTTTATTATTACATCTGGAGGATCTTCTTATGTATCATTTTCGCAACGACTATAGTGAATGCTGTCATCCGGCCATTTTAGAGCGGATTGCCAGTCTGGGTACAGAGGCCAATCCCGGCTACGGCACAGATGGCTATTGTGCCAGTGCAGCTGCCAAAATCCGCATGGCGGTTCAGTGCCCTCAGGCAGCGGTTCATTTTCTGGTGGGCGGCACCCAGACCAATATGACCATCATTGATGCCTGTCTCCGACCCTTTGAGGCTGTCATTGCAGCCGATACCGGCCACATCAATGTACATGAGACCGGAGCCGTAGAAGGAACCGGTCACAAGGTGCTTACCGCTGCAGGAAAGGACGGCAAGCTGACTGTGGAAGCCATAGCTTCCATCCTCTCTGCTCATGCCGACGAGCATATGGTAAAGCCTGCTATGGTATACCTGTCTGATTCCACTGAGTTGGGAACCATCTACACAAAGGCTGAGCTGACTGCTATTTCTGAATTTTGCCACAGTCATGGCCTGCTGCTGTTCTTAGACGGAGCCAGGCTGGGTGCCGCCTTGGCTGCTCCGGGCAACGATCTGACCCTTCCGGACTTCGCCAGATTGTGTGATGTATTCTACATCGGCGGCACAAAGAACGGAGCCCTCTTCGGTGAGGCTGTTGTCATTCCCAATGTCTCTCTGGCAAAAGATTTTCGATATCAGATCAAGCACCGGGGAGCTATGTTAGCCAAAGGCTTCCTGCTGGGACTTAACTTCGATACCCTCTTTACAAACGGCCTGTATCAGAAGCTGGCCCAGGACGCCAATGAAAAGGCTATGCTGCTGCGGGACGGTCTCATCGCCAAGGGAATTCCTCTTTATGTGGACTCTCCCACCAATCAGATTTTCCCCATTCTGTCCAATCAGGTCCTGGAGGATTTAAAATCTGATTTTTCCTACGAGATATCTGCCCGAATTGATGAGGATCACACTGCCATCCGTCTGGTTACCTCCTGGGCTACCACTACAGAGGCCGTAGAGGCATTTCTGGCTGCCATATAAAATAGT
>CAYMSZ010000036.1:3814-11373 GCA_964393285.1 uncultured Lachnospiraceae bacterium
CTGGGCTACCACTACAGAGGCCGTAGAGGCATTTCTGGCTGCCATATAAAATAGTGAAAGCAGAAAAGACAAGTCCCCATTTCATCTTGTTGGGGTCAAAAGGTATTTTGCCTCCAACAAGATGCCACGTATTGCTTCATTGCTACGCAATTTTCGCAATACTACAGACATTTTTCATAGGCCACTCGTTCTGATCCGTCCTTGCTAAGATGAATGATGCCGCGGTATACAAATCCGTTTTTCTCCAACATTCTTCTCATCGAACGATTTACCCTGTGGGTATCAATCCTTAGACTCCTGATGTTTTTCTCCCGGCACTGACGGACAGCTTCCTCTATCAGTTCCCCAGCCAGTCCCTTTCCTTTTTGTTGGGGATCCACTGCCACCCGATGCATTACGCAATAGGGAATATCCCGGCTCCAGCTTCCCTCGTAGATCACATCATAATCCGGTTCTCCCCGAAAGCTGATGTAGGCCGTAGCCGCCACTGCTCCGGTTTCATTGTCTCGAAGAACATAGCTCTCCCCGGCAGACATATCCTCCTCCAGACTTTCCCGATTCGGATATCCATCCTGCCACTGCTGGATTCCGGCCTCCTTCATGTATGCCCTGGCCTGCTCCCAAATGGCAACCACCTGTTCTTTGTCTTCTTCTTTTGTCTTTTCCACTACCATGTTTTTCTCCTCTTGCCTTTGTATGTCTGTGATGAGGTATCATAAGTTTTCAGGGTTATTCCAAATAATTTCGCATGGATTTCAATGCGTTTTTTTCCAGCCTGCTGACCTGCGCCTGGCTGATACCGATTTCGTCAGCTACTTCCATCTGGGTTTTTCCATCAAAAAATCTCATATGAATGATGGAACGCTCCCGTTGGGGCAGGCGGTTCAGAGCTTCTTCCAATGCAATATTCTCCACCCAGTGCTCTTCCCGATTTTTCTTATCACTGATCTGATCCATGACATAGAGAGTGTCTCCGTTGTCTGTGTAGACCGGATCGTAAAGGCTTACCGGACTTTGCACTGCATCCATGGCCGTAACCACCTCTTCTCTGGAGATTCCTACCTCTGCGGCAATCTCATTGATGGATGGCTCCTTTGCATTGCGCTTCATCAGATTTTCTCTGGCATAAATGGCTTTATAAGCAGTATCCCGCATGGACCGGCTGACTCGAATGCTGCTGGATACATCCCGCAGATATCGTTTGACCTCTCCGATGATCATGGGCACCGCATAGGTACTGAATTTCACATCATAGGTATCCGGCTGAAAATTGTCGATGGCCTTCATCAAACCGATACAGCCAATCTGAAACAGATCATCCAGATTTTCATTGCTTCCGTTAAACCGCTGCACGATGCTAAGCACCAATCTCAGATTTCCTTGAATATACTTTTCCCTGGCTCCTGCCACACCCGCCTGTACCTGACGAAACAGAGCTGTTTTTTCCTCTTCTCCCAGGATGGGCAGTGTCTGTGTATTTACGCCGCAGATTTCTACTTTATAAGATGCCATCTGATTCCACCTCCGCGCATTTCCTATCATGTACGGCAATGGTATGGCACTGGTGCCTCCGTACATGAACCTACAATGAAATCATGGACGGATTCCTATCAGTTTATTCAATTGTTCTTATGGTGCTTTTTTCCTGTCACTATAGCATACTTCAACCATCAATTCAAGAATACACAAGTTCAACCATTACAATTGACATAGGAAATTATATTTTTTATAATGTTTGAGAGAGGCAACAATAATGACTCTTGAAAAAAGAATTATTCCGTTGTGTAAAGAATATGGAGGAACTAACTTGGAATTAAATATTTCTGATCTTCAGAAAATATGTTCACCGGAAAATATAGAAATTACTCTCCATGCAGCCAAACGATTGGAACAGAGAAAGATATCCATTAGTGATGTCATATCCTGTATCATGAATGGAGAAATTATAGAACAATATCCGGATGACTACCCTTACCCAAGCTGCCTGATTCTCGGTCACTCCGTAAAGGATCTTGCACTGCATGTAGTTACCGGAAGCAATCTTGAAACAATATGGATTGTTACCGCTTATTTCCCTGATTCAAACAATTGGGAATCAGATTTCAAAACCAGAAAGGAGAATTGATCATGACTTGCTTTTCTTGTAAAGGAAACCTTGTAGAATCTACCACAAGTTATATGACTGAATATAACGGATGCTATATCATTATTAAAAATGTTCCCTGCTCCAAATGCACGCAGTGTGGAGAGGAGTATTTGAATGGAGTTACCTTGCAGAATATTGAGAAAATTTTGGAAAAACTAAAAGGACTTCTGACAGAGATTGCTGTAGTTGATTATAATAATGCCGCGTGAGAAGGTTTTGGCAAAGTTGAAATACAAACCGTCTCAGCAAGTCAGGGGCCGAATCGCATCCGATGCCATTCAGCCCCTGAACCATTTTTTAAAGAATGTATTTTTTAAAGCTTATTTTATTTCTATAGGGTACATTCATCGGTATATCATAGGTACTGAATTCAACCAAATCGTACCATTTCCCGTTTCAGACGCAACATGATCTTCTTTTCCAGTCGGGAAATATAGGACTGGGAGATTCCCATCATGTCTGCCACTTCCTTTTGCGTCATTTCCGTACCGTCTTCTCTGTCCAGTCCAAATCGTAATTTCACAATGGCCTTTTCCCGCTCATCCAAATGACTAATGGCCAGATACAGTACCTCTCGCTCTGCCTCCTCTTCCAGCTCCTGACCGATCAGATCGTTGTCAGTACCTAAAATATCCGATAAAAGGAGCTCATTGCCATCCCAATCCACGTTTAAAGGTTCATCAATGGATACCTCAGAGCGAAGTCGGGTGTTGCGCCGCAGGTACATCAGGATTTCATTTTCAATGCAGCGGGAGGCATAGGTTGCCAGCTTAATATTTTTTACCGGGTTAAAGGTATTGATGGCCTTGATTAAGCCAATGGTGCCTATGGAAATCAGATCCTCCATCCCTACTCCTGTGTTGTCAAATTTTTTGGCAATATAAACAACCAGGCGCAGGTTGTGCTCGATCAAAGCCGCTCTGGCTTCCTCATCTCCTTCCAAAAATCGTTCAATATACTTTCTCTCCTCCTCCCCTTCCAGAGGCATAGGCAGGATATCACTTCCACCAATATAATGAACCTCATTTTGTCCGGTGAAAAGCAGATTTCGCAGTGAAGGCATCAATTTTAACTTAAACTGTCCAGGGACCGATACTCGAAACATCATGTTATTTTCTCCTCGTAATGGTTTTAATTCGTTTGTTTTGTTCCAAATCTACAGGTAACAGCATTTGATATGCACCTTGTTCAGACAATCCATCCTTACAGATTCCCACCCAGGCAGAGCTTCCTCTTCCTTTTCCTGCTATTCTCATAGAAGGAATCCGGATAACAGGCAGGACACCGGCTCCATTTCCCACTGTACAAAAGGGAATCCAGTGAAGTCCTCTGAAAAAAGTATCCTCTTCCCCGCTGTTTTGGAACTGCTTTGCATCTTTGCCAAACAAGAGCCTGCCCATTGCTGCCGCTTCCTTTTCCGGCAGCAGCTTTTGACAGATGTCATAACTTATGAGAGGCACCGGACAGCCATACAGGGAATCATATAATCGGTTGCCGCTATCCCAAAGTGCCATAACCGACACCTGTCTTTCCTCACATGTCAGGGTTACCTCGCAGATGCTTTCCCGAATCCGGCAGAGTCTGCGATAGGACGCAATCCCTTCCAGTAAGAGCAGACAACCTGCCAGTGCCACAGCCAGCATCCAGATGGCGGCTCCCTCCCATTCTGTTCCCTCCAGCCACAGGCGATAAAACCTGCCAAATCCCGTATTTTCATAAAGGAAATGGAGCATTCCGCCCATGACCATAGCTGCCAGATTCAGATGGATCAACTCATACAGATACTCCCCTGATTTTTTGGCAGGAAAGGCAATTCCGGTCATAACGGCAGGCGGCAAAAGGATTCCACATATGGTTCTTGCCAGCTTTCCTCTGCAACAGACTTCACATAAAACGGCCAGAGCTGCTCCGGCCGCAGCAGCCAGGCCTATTCGGAGGAATCGCATTTTGCGATGGGTCATAGCTCCGCTCATCAGAAGCAGCACCCCATCAAAAATCCAATTCGTCAAAAAATAAATGTCTATGTAAAGAACCATTGCCAGGAAATTCCTGCCCCAACGAGCAGGAACAAAACCTCCTTGCCACATCTTATGAGAAAATTATACCGAGATGTTTTTGCAAATGCTGTCGAATCCGCAGATGGAAAACATGAGTTTTACCGCGGATTCCGATTTCATTCATCGTCCCATAATTTTTGTAAGGTATCTCATAGCCTTTGTTGGATAACTCATTTTATGAGGCAAACAGACACAAAAAAAACACCCAAAGAGGGTGTTTTCTGCTGTATCACAGTTTTCTCTCTTTGGGTGTTTCAGTTTAAAATCTCATATTGAATCACATGGTGGTAGGTTTTTCCCGGTTCTGTGATCTGGGGTTCCCACTGAGGATGGTGAATTCCGTTGGGGAACGCCTGACACTCCAGGGCCACTGCACAGCTGGGGGAAGTCTCATCTCCGGTAAGAAGCCTGTCTCCCGCCTCAATGAAGCCTCCGGTATAGACAACGACACACTGAGAAGTGGGACTTTTCACGATTAAGGTACGCCCGCTTTCGGCATCCCGCAAGGTAACAACCGGCTCTCCCTTTTTTGCAGCCTGACGAATATCAAAGGCATTGTCCAGCCCTCTGGCCTTCTGAATCTCCCTGTGCTCCGGGCAGGCATCCAGCGGTTCTTTGATCTTCCGTTCCTGGCGGAAATCATAGGGTGTGCCTTCCACAGACACAAACTCCACCGGAATATTTCTATCGTCGGTTCTCAGATATTGTCCGGCAGGAATGGTAAGAAGCTGCTCCAATCCGCTTTTTGTAAAATCGCCTGACAGGTTAAAATAACTATGATTGGTCATAGAAAGGTATGTGGCCTGATCCGTTACGCCATCATACCTTACAATAAGCTGATTCTCATTGGTCAACTCATACACACCGCTCAGATGGCGATTTCCGGGGAAGCCATCCAATCCATCCGGCAGAAACAGACTCAAGCCCAGAACTGCTTTTTCTTCTGTGGCATAAGCCTGGGTAACCTCCCATCTCTGAAAAGATACATTATCTTTTCCTCCGTGGAGACAGGTAATGCCATTTTCGTTGGCTGTCAATTCGTAGGTCTTCTCACCGATTTTCATCCGGCTGTTTTCAATCCGGCCTGCCACAGGCCCTACTGCAGCTCCTGCATAGAGAGGATTTCCATCATATTTGCTCTCATCTGCAAATCCCAAAATCAGATTGATCTGCTTTCCCTCGTTGTTTCCGTCAAGGCTCTCCTCTTTGGCCGGCACTGCCAGCTGTCTGATGGCAGCTCCCATCAAACCGATGTTTACAACCATACCCTGGTCGTTTTCTAACAGATACCCGTCACACTGCCCCTTCTTATCCAGTCTTGTTATCTTCATGTATTTGATTGCTCCTTCATCCTGGCTGCCAGATCTTCCAGATACATCCACCGCTCCATCTTTTCCTCCAGCTTTGCTTCTGTCTCTTCTTTTTCCGCCATGAGCTGATTCAGTTTCACAAAATCGTGGGAGGCTGCGGTAATTTCCTGATCCAGTTTGTCCATTTTTTCTTCCAGAAGGGCAATATCCCCTTCTATGGTTTCATAGTCTTTTTGTTCCTTATATGAAAATTTCAATTTTGCAGGACCGCGGCTTCTCTGGGTCTTTTTGGTTTCCTCTTCCCCTGACTTTCCTCCGGTATTTTTACCGTTGCTTTGGGATGACCGGAGGCTCTCCTCGGTTTCTCTTTCCTCCTCCTTTCGGAGGGCATAGTCTGTATATCCCCCTTCATACTGTCTAATGATTCCATCTCCCTCAAAGGAGAAAATCCGTTTCATGGTTCGATCCAGGAAATACCGATCGTGGGATACTGCCATTACAATACCGTCAAAGGAGTCCAGATAATCTTCTAATATAACCAGGGTCTGAATATCCAGGTCATTGGTAGGCTCATCAAAAATCAGAACATTGGGGGCATCCATCAATACCCGCAGCAGATTCAGACGCCGTTTTTCTCCGCCGGATAATTTGCCGATCTGACTGTACTGCTTTTCCGGCGGGAACAGGAAGCGTTCCAGCATGGCAGAGGCGGAGATCAGACCATCCTCTGTTCTCACAAATTCTGCCGTATCCTTGATATAGTCGATGATTTTCTGATTGGGATCCATGGATGCATCCCCATTTAATTCCTGGGCATAATACCCGATTTTTATGGTCCGACCGATGGTGATGGTACCGGAATCCGGTGTCACCAATCCCATTATCATCTTCATCAGGGTGGATTTTCCGCTGCCGTTGGCTCCTATAAAGCCCACTCGATCTTTCTTTAAAAAGATGTAGGAGAAATCCCGGATCAGCACCTTCTCTCCGTAGGACTTGGAGATGTGCTCCAGCTCTACTGTGGTGCGACCCATTCTGGTGGAAATAGAGCTTAATTCTACCTGGGATTGGGCCTCCGGTCCCTTTTGCGCACTTAAGGCCTCGTAGCGCTGAATATGAGCCTTCTGCTTGGTGGATCTGGCTCGGGCACCCCGCTGCATCCAGGCAAGCTCCACCCGCAGGATGGACTGGCGTTTTCGTTCACTGGCCAGCGCAGACTCTTCCCGGGCTGCCTTTAACTCCAGATAACCGGAATAGTTGGTCTGATAACTATAGAGCTTTCCTCTGTCAATTTCCACAATGCGGTTGGTCACACTGTCCAGAAAATACCGGTCGTGGGTCACCATGATCAGAGAGCCCTTCCATTTCTTTAAATAGTCCTCCAGCCAGTCTGCCATGGCAGAATCCAGATGGTTCGTCGGCTCATCCAAAATCAGCAAATCCGCCGGAGACAGCAGTGTCTGAATCAATGCCAGTCTCTTTCTCTGACCACCGGATAACTGTCCGGCAGGCTGATGGATTTCATCAATCCCCAATTGATTCATCATGGATTTGGCTTCGCTTTCAATGCTCCAGCGATTTTCCTCTGTCACATTTCCCTGGAGCACACAATCCAGAGAGGACATCTGGGGATCAAAAACCGGATGTTGAGACAGATAGGCAATCACCACATGATTCGCCATGGTAATTTCTCCCTCTTCCGGCAATTCCTCCCCTGCCAATATCTTTAACAAGGTGGATTTTCCCGTACCATTGATTCCGATCAGCCCCACCTTTTCCCCTTCCTGGAGGGAAAAGGATATATGGTCAAACAAGGGATGTTCCGTATAGGATTTTGTCAAATTCTCAATTGTCAGTAAATTCATTTTTTATCCTCTTGGTCCGTCAACCGGGTTTCCCCTCCTCATAAAAGCAGTGGTCAACAGGCATCCGAACCTTCTTTTCTATCAGGTACATAAACAAGCCCATCATACCATGGAAGGACCATTTTTTCAATCCAGAACCTCTTGTCTTACGCTTCTTTTATGAGCCTCCTGTCTTATGCTT
>CAYMSZ010000037.1:0-11173 GCA_964393285.1 uncultured Lachnospiraceae bacterium
TCGGTACCGGTCTGGAAACGGACGTCATAGCCCTGTTCTCTCTTATAACGAGCGATAGCATCTGCCAGAACAATCTCATAGGTATTGCCGATATGAGGCTTGCCGGATGTGTAGGCAATCGCCGTCGTAATGTAATAAGGTTTTTTCATAGTATGTTTCCTCCCATTTCTATTTGATGATATAATATCTATTTTTCTGAAGACTTCTTTTCGTACTGTTCTGGCTGATACTCCTCCACAGCACATACTGTCAGAACGCCATCTGCCACACGAAATCGGATGTTCTGTCTGCCAAAAGCTACCCCATATACCCGTTCCGGATCATTTTGATAGGAGGGCCTTGGATCCTGAGACAAAATCCCCAGGAGGGCTTTTCTCTTGTTCTCCGGCACCTGACACAGAAGTGCTTCCGGAAACACCACCTCCAGGTGATAGGTGACAAATTCATCGGCAAAGCCTCCTGATGCTTCAGGATGACTGTCTGCAAAGGGCAGATAGGGCTTGATATCGTAGATAGGAGTGCCATCCATCAGATCAGCGCCGGTGACCCGCAGCACCATACCGTACTCAGGGTCTTTCTCAATGGCTACCAACTTAACAGAGGACAGACCGATGGGATTGGGGCGAAACGGAGAACGGGTGGCAAAAACACCCCTCTTTTTCTTACCTCCCAGCCTGGGCGGATGAACCATAGGAGACCAGGTATCCCTCACTGCCTCTGAGAATTCCCAGATGAGCCAAAGATGAGAATATCCTTCCAGTCCCACCAGGGCCAGGGGATTTCGGTATTCCGGCTCAAAACGGATGGTAGCCTCCAGCGATTCCACCAATCCCGGCTGTCTGGGTATCCCGAATTTTTCCGGAAACTCACTGTGAATCCGGGCGATTATCTTCATTTCCATGTGTTATGATCTTTCTCTCCAGATTCTTTTCAGAATCCGCGTATTTGCTGGCGATGATTTGACGATCAATCGTTTTCTCATTATAGCAATAAGGGCTTATTTTGTCCAGTTAATGAGGAAGAATCGTGCCTGTTGTATTTACTCTTCTTTTCTTACATAATGTGTCTTTCGTCCTGATCCTATCCTTTCAACTATGCCTTCATTCACCAATTTTTTCAGTGCAGCTTCCACTGACGAGCTTCCAATCGTCGGACATCCAGCCAGAGCATCCTGTTTTGTGAATGTACCTATTGTTGAATTAGCGTACTGCTTAACGATATCGTATGATGTGCTTTTTGCTCCTGACTGCCATGCTACACCTACACGATTTTCAAATTCTCTATAACACGAAAGAATGATACCAAGCATATACTTAATGAACTCTTTCGGGTCGTTTTCACCGGTATGCCATCCCTGATCCGCAATGGCAAGCACATCATAATAACTTTCCTTTGTATCTGCAATCGCTTTTTCAATGCTGATATATTGACCAACTGTATATCCATTTTTGTACAAGAGTAACAATGTTAGCAGACGACTCATTCTGCCATTACCATCATTAAATGGATGTATGCAGAGAAAATCCAATATAAAACAAGGAATAAGAATCAACGGATCGACAATCCCTTTATCCAATTCATTTTTATATGCTACACACAATGACATCACTGCGTCTGGGGTTTCATACGGCTCTAAAGGAGAAAAAATAACTTCCTTCGTCCCATCTGGCAATGTTTTAGCTATCTCATTCGCCGTTGTTTTGAATTTTCCACCATATGAAAATGCTGTATGTTTCAGCAATTCACCATGTAATTGTAAAATGTAATTTGGCGAAACAGCTATGTGCTCATAGTTTTCATGAACGATATTTAATGCATTTCTATATCCCAGAATTTCTTTTTCATCTCTGTTTCTAGGCGTTGTCTTATTTTCAACGAGCTGTTTCAAACGAGCATTCGTTGTTATAATTCCCTCTATTCTATTTGAAGCTTCCGTACTTTGTATTTTTGCAATCTCTACAAGGCGATCTAGTTCTACGGGTTTTTGTCTGATATACAATTCCTGTTTTCCCTTAAACTCGTGTATTTGCGTAAGATAAGATACCATTTCATTATCCCATGTTCTGTCCGCCAATTTAGAATAATCAAAAGTTTTCACATTATCACCCTTTCTCCCAGGTTTCGTCTCTTTCTCCCAATTATACGCATATTTTGGGAGAAAAACAATTGTATTGGGAGAAAAATTTGCATTACTTACCTCTGCGCTTACTGATTTCAGGACTTTTTTATATTCACTTCCCCATTTAATTTCAATATAGTTCCTACTTGAGTGGCCATAATTTTCTCCTTTCTTGATTGATTCCGCTTTGTTTTTCTGTTAACCTATCTTCAGAAGGAGGTGCTCATATGTTCTATGTTTCTACTCCATTTACCGGACTAACTGGTTTTATGTTACTCATTGTATGCACTTGCGCCATCATCATCGGTACGATCCGCGGTGCAAAGCGAGATCATGAAAACAAAAAGAAGCAGCAAGAAGCAAAAAAGGAGCTGGAAGAATTTCATCGCTCCTGGGCTGCTTACGAAGCGCGTATGGCATATCGGGACAAAGAAACAAAAAAATATTTTTCCCTCCCTCCTGAAGAGCAAGAGCCATTTCATGAATTTCTCAAACGCTTAGATCAAGAAAGCGATCAGCTGGAAGAAGCACTCAAAAAAGGTCAGAAATCTCCGTTTTAAATCTTTACCCCCCCATGCGTTCCACATACAGATTGTACGATTGATTCTGCTTTATTTTCTGGTAATCTATTCTCAGAAGGAGGTATTGACAATGTCGAACATTATTTTTTTCGTATTCTGCTTTCTTCGTTTCCTTTTAACCAATCCCTTCGGTACTGGCGCAATTATTGGTCTCACCTTAGGCGGAATTTATGGTTTAAGGCAAGATCATAAAAGTAAAATGAAACAGAAAGACGCCAAAAAAAAGCAGGAAGAATTCAATCGCTCCTGGGCTGCTTTTGAAGCATCTCAAGCTTATCGAGATAAAGAATCCAAAAAATATTTTTCGCTTCCGCTTGAGGAACAAGAACCTATTTTGGAATTTCTTGACCGTGTAGATCGGGAATGTGAACAAATTGAAGAAGCAATTAAAAAAGGTCAGAAGCTCCGTTGAAATTTATTTTTGTGTACTTATTGCTTTCTAAAGCAGTGTCGTTTAAAATATCACATAAGGACTTCTCCTTTATCAGATGAAAGTTTAAAAGTACAGGAATGCTGTAACCATACGGTGCGGTGCACCGTCAATAATTACCGGATGAATCATTCAGATTAAGGGAGATACATGAAATGTAACGAGTACTTGAGCGACAGAGAAAGGAGAAAGCAATGGAAGATATAGACAAGAAGGAATTGAAAGAGATTATCGAGTGGTGTGACGAAAAAGGGCATAGTGACCATGAAATACTGGATTTGATTAGAAGAATCGTAGACGCTAAGCCAAGAAATGAAGAATAGAACCAGAGCTGCAGAGCAGATTGTTTGCGAAGCAGCTCATTTTTTGTGGGAAGAATAGGAAGCGTAAATACGAAGCATATTTTCCATGTTCCCTGAAAACATCAAAAAAAGCCAGAAAACCGCCGATTTATAGGCAATTCTCCGACTTTCTTTTGATGCACCGCCAGGGGCTCGAACCCTGGACACCCTGATTAAGAGTCAGGTGCTCTACCAACTGAGCTAGCGGTGCGTATCCCGTGCTCTCAAGCACGAGAAGTATATTATCATATGTCCAATAGAAATGCAAGCACTTTTTTTATTTTTTTTGAAACTTTTTTGTATTTTTCTGTCAAACCCTTGCAGGTTCTAAGGAAAGGATCCGGAAAACACTCTGGCAATTCCTGCTCTCTTTCCTCTCTGACACGGCTTTACATCACCATATCCGCATATTTCCCTATCTCTTCCAGATATTTTACACCCAGAGGACTCAGGGTCATGCCGCTTCGCTGTATGTATCCGATGTCCATGGTCTCCCCATCGCTGATACGCACTGCCTTGTAGTCACTGCCGTTTAATTCCTCGCAGATAATACCGGAACAGAGGGTGTATCCATTCAGGCCCACCATCAGGTTCAGCATGGTAGCTCTGTCATTCAGACGGATGATCTGCTTATAATCGTAGGTGCTCATCACCTCTTCTGCCAGAAAGAAGGAGGAATTGCTGCCCTGATCAAATACCAGACAGGGGTAATCTCTCAATTCATCGATGGATACTGCCTCTCTCTCTGCCATAGGATGACCTTTCCACAGGTAGGCATAAGTATTACAACTAAAAAGCTTATGAAATTCCAGATTGTTTTCCTTCAACAGCTTTGAGATGGCTTTTCTGTTAAAATCGCTCTGGTACAGAATCCCTACTTCGCTCTTAAAGTTTCGCACATCCGAAATCACATCTCCTGTTCTGGTCTCTGTGACAGAGAATTCGTATTCATCCATGCCAAACTGTTTTACCATCTCCACAAAAGCCTTTACGGCAAATGTGTAGTGCTGCATAGACACGCCGAATTTCTTTTTTACCTTAGTCCGCATAACGAACCGCTCTTCCATCAGCTGATAGTGATCCATCAGCTGTCTGGCATAGCCAAGAAATTCTTCCCCTTCCGGAGTCAGCAGCACTCCTTTGTTGGTGCGCTTAAAAATCTCAATACCTGTTTCTTCCTCCAGCTCCTTGACGGCGCCGGACAGGCTGGGCTGAGAAACGAAAAGCTTCTTCGCCGCTTCGTTCATAGAACCGCACTCAGTCACCGCCATCACATATTTCAATTGCTGAAGTGTCATGATTACAGGGCTCCTTCGATTTTACTCCACAATTCTGCCTTAGGCATGGATCCAACCACATTAACCACCGGCTCTCCATTTTTGAACAAAATCATATTCGGGATAGACATGATCTGATACGTATCGCAGACAGTCTCGCACTCATCCGTATCAATTTTGTAAATATACAGCTGATCAGCATGCTCTTCTGCCAGCTCGTCCAGCACCGGTGCCATCATCTTGCAGGGGCCGCACCACTGAGCGAAAAAATCCACCAGAACCGGCTTGTCTGCTTTTAAAACTTTCTCTTCAAATTCATTTTCTGCAATAATCTGTGCCATATGACTTCTCCTATTCTTTGTATTCTTTCTATATTTTGAATCTCTTTGTCCCTTGTCTCATATTATAAGTCCCGCCTGGACATTCTATGCGTTGCTCTTTGGATTTTATCATGTTATCGCAGCTTTTACCAGCATCACATTTTCGATTTCGGTTTCGGTTTTTGCTCCCTGCTGTTCTTCTCCAGGAATCGTTCTACCTCTACCCAGGATTTTTCCCATCTGCGAAAGGTATAATCCCAATTCATGTGTCCGCTTAACATGCGATTGATCTGATACAAAATCTGTTTATTCACAGAGGCCCCCTAAAAAAGCATTCTAACAACTCCCATATTCTGCTTTTTTATTTTATGATGTCAGGGTCAAAAGGGTTCCCGTTTACTTTCTGCGAATCACCATCTTACAGATGGGATTTCCCTTGGAAGAAAACTTTTCCTCATATTCTGTCATGACATTTCCCTCTCCCATAGGGTCATGATGTAAATCTCTGGTGGATTCCTCGATCAGCCAGCCTGCTTCTTTGGCAGACTCCAGAGAAAAGGTAAATAAATCCTGATTGTCTGTCTTAAATTCGATAACACCATCTGCAGGCAGAATCTGCTCATAGATTCTCAGAAAGTTTACGCTGGTCAGCCTGCGCTTGGCATGGCGCTCCTTCGGCCAGGGGTCAGAAAAATTCAGGTATATCCTCTCTATCTCCCCCGGTGCAAAAATCTCTGTCAGCTTTGCTGCATCCTCGCATAGGAATCGGAAATTGGATAACCCGTTTCCGTCATTGTCCTCTGCTTCTCTTTCCGCTTTTTCCACGGCACGAAGGAGGACACTGGTGTAGCGCTCCACGCCAATATAGTTATTTTCCGGATATTTTTTTGCCATATCCATAAGGAATCGGCCTTTTCCCATTCCGATTTCTATATGAATCGGCTTCTCATTGCCAAATAGTTCTTTCCACTGTCCTCGCGAAGCCCCAGGCTCGTTGATGACAAAAGGGCTGGCACTTACTGCCTCATCTGCCCGTGGAATGTTTCTTAATCTCATGAATCCTGTTCCCTTTCATTCTACTGTTTTGTTACCGTTATCTTCTCCGCTTTTTCCGTCTCTTCTTACCATAGGAGCGATACATCTTCCTTTTGCGGCGATATCTGCGCTGACCGGGGCTAAAGTAATAAATCAGGTACAGCACCAGTCCTATGACGGCGATTCCCAATAAAATATATCCCAGAATATGCCACACATTCAATATCACTATTTTCTTTGTCTCGCCCTCATTCTCTTCTGCCGGTTTGGTGGTAAATTCCTCTGTACTCTGAGTCGAATCCTCCTCTGCCTCTCCTGTTTCTGAAGATGACATCAGTTCCTCTGTCTTTGTCCCCTCCAGGGTAAGGGCCGCTGTTCCCACAGGAATTCCTTCATATTCATAGTGCACATACCCCAGCAAGTTAGACTGGGTAGGATTTTCCTCATATTCCATATAGGAAGTAATATCTGAGAAGGAAGCAGTAGCAGGAACCAGCAGATAGGTATCCTCCATTTTCACGGTAAGGGATAGCCCCTGAAGACGACTTTCCAAAAATGGCATAAAGTCAATGCTGCTTCCGGTGTAGGTCGTATCTTCTTTCGCTGCATTATAGCAGGCATAGGCAGAAAATCCATAATCCAGAAGGGACTGGGTATCCGTATACTGCGTCTGATGGGAGTGGAGAATCACACAGATCAGCTCCGTATCTCCCTGCTTGGCATAGGTCACCAGAGTATTGCCCGCTTTCGATGTATAACCGGTTTTTCCTGCCAGAACATAGGCATTATAATATTCACTGTTAGGATTCAGCATCCTGTGAACCCTGGTTGGTCCTATATAGTATCCATCCTCATTCATATTGGTAGGCTCAATGGTATGGGAGTAGGCAGAGGCAATCTGAAGAAACAGATCATTCTGCACTGCTGCCCGCAGAATCATCGCCATATCATAGGCTGTCGTATAATGGTCATCATCATGAAGGCCGTTGGCATTGACAAAATGAGAATGAATGGCACCGGCTTCGGCTGCCCGTTCATTCATCATGTCCTCAAACGCCTCTTCACTGCCTCCCAGATACTCCGCAATTCCCAGGGCCGCTTCATTGCCGGAAGCCAGCATCATACCGTAGAGGGAATCCAGAAGGCTCACCTGCTCTCCCTGGCTAAAACCTACCGTAGTTCCATCCCAGGGAACACTGTAAATGGCGTTATATGAGTAGGTGATCATGTCACTCATGTTCCCCTGTTCACAGGCAATGAGAGCCGTCAACACCTTTGTAATACTGGCTGGGTAATACTGCTCATCGATATTTTTTCCATATAAAATATTTCCGGTACGGGCATCCATCAGGATTGCCGCATCGGACTCTACCTCCGGGGCCTCCGGCCAGTCCGGAAGATTCAGTAAGCTTTCTCTGTCTGCCTGAATCCTCTCGTTTTCCGTCTGAATGGTGCTCACTTCATATCCATGCTCTGCCACCTGGGAAGCTCTCTCTCCTCCCATGGTAATACCGGAAAAACCGGTTGCCGCCACGGAGAAGGCCAGCAGGGCAGCCAGAAGCTTGCCTGCTCTCTGTTTTGTCTTATTTTTTTTCTTATCTATATTCAAGTTTATCACACCTGCATTTTCTTTTTTATTTGTTTGCGAATCCACACAAATCCCACTTCCACTGCTGTGAGCATCAGGGCAAACACTACCAGAATCCTCACAGCGGAGTCCATAAACAGACCCTCCGGAAGCATATTGATCATGAGATCTGTCCTGGGATCGAAAAGCCATGCGGAATTGTCAAAGACAATATGATGAAATATGATGAAAACGCGATCAAACTGTGTCCATATCAGAAGTCCTAACACAAGGATCAGTGCCCCAAAGCCTATCAGCACTCTCTGAAAGACACCATAGAATCTTTCGTACCCGGTCTTCATCATCACCATGGCAAGAACAGCTGCTGCCAACACCAGAACGCCGATTCTGCGGATGGCATACATCCCGAGAAAAAGATTTTTCACCTCTGCCATATGAAACAGATCCTGCTCATTAAAAAATTCTCTGATCTGTCCATCCACCTTGGTCGTAATCTGCATATCCTCTTCTCTGCCCCGCAGATAGTCCATCATGTGCACTGTCACTTCCATGATATCCTCCATCTCCATAGGCAGATCCTGCTGTATCTCATATTTCACATATTCTTTTTCAAAAAATCCGTAGTCACCATAGACTGCCAGATCAAAAGCCGAGGATAATAACACCAGCACAATGGCTATGGATGCCACCGTACCGGCTATGATGTGAGAGATCTTCATGCTTTCTCCTGCTTTGCTCCTTTTTTCCGTTTCTTCTCTTTCTCGTGTTTGAAACGAATCTGATTCATCTGCTCTTCATCGATCTGCTTCATAGTCTTTACCACAAAGGTCTGATTTAATGCAGATTTTTTGATACGGATTTTCCCCTTTAGCAGGCCATGCTCACTGCATTGGCTCACCGAGTAGTATTGCTTTGTCCCAATACCAAACCAGGGAACTATCTTTTTCGTCCTGGCATTGCAAAGATAACACCTGGTGGACAGTACCTCCCGATCCTCCAAAGCAGCTTCTCTGCTGGGAAACACCCGGGAAACATACTTGGCATAATGGTCAAACTGGAGGTGAACCTCCTCCTCCCGTTTTCTGGGAAGGCGATAATAGTCCATAGACCAGAATCTCTGCATCTGCTCCCAGTCCATCTGTTGCATGATCTTCACCGTGTAAAAGGTGTCATCAAAAGCTCTGTGAAAAGGAATTTCCTTTTCAATATGAAGGAAATCCACAGCATCCTCCAGGGATCTGCGGGATTTGCCATCCTCATATTCCAGACTGAACAATTTCTGAATATCGTAATATAAAAAAGGCATAGGGAACGGATTGGGAATCCCGTAGAACCGCATGTTCCGCTGTAGCTCCAGCAAATCCAGCGGGCCCCAGCTGCAGAAAATGTAATCCTCTCCGCACCAGGCAATAAAATCTTCTGCTACCTGAGGAAAATTTCTGGCATTTTGCAGTTCCTCCTGGGTGAGCTGGATAATCTCTCTGGTACGATAATGGAGCTTGCGGTATACCTTCGGATGCACTGTCTCGCTGAATTCTCCAATCACCTGACGATCCGCATCCAATTTGATAGCCCCAATCTCCACGATTTCAAAGGGAAGCTCCGGGTTTTCTCGTTCTTTTCCTGCCGGACACTGATTCCATTCCAGATCCAATACGATGTAATTCACCCATCTGCCTCCTTTCCCAATATTGTTTACCTTTTCAGGCATCTCTCCTGCCACCTTTAGACCCTCGTATCATATCATGGATTTTCCCTTTCGACAAGAGGATTGGAGAGCGGATTCCCCTCCGTCATAAAAAAAGGTACCCTGCATCAAACCTTGTTCCTGCAGGATACCTTTTTTCTATTTTTCTTGTCTTTTACAGCCTATCAGATGATGCTCGTATTTCTCTTTCGTCGCCATCCCTCCTCGGATATGTCTTTCCGCTTTATTCACATCCAGTACCTTGCGTACCTCTGCCGCTAAGCCCGGATGAATGGTGCGAAGTCTATCGACGCAGTCCTTGTGGACTGTACTCTTACTGATTCCAAACTTTTTAGCTGCCTGCCGTACGGTGGCACCATTGTCTACAATATACTGGGCGACCTCTACGGCCCTCTCCTCGATATAATTTTTCAAGGGACTGCCCCCACATACCTTCTTTTTTACAGTGTATGCAGGACAGTTTCACAGATATGACAAGGCATTCTCTTCCTGGATTTCATCAACAAGGCTGTCAGGAATCTTCTTTATTTCTGAGGTCTGCGCTTGCGGGACAGATAGTAGTCCAGCTCTTCCTTCATGTTGTCCGGAATGGTGCGCTCTACCGGGCATTTCGCCGCATTTGCCATGCGATCTGTAAAGGCAATCAAAAATGCGGTATCCTCCACCATTTGACGACCGCTCATGACAGCCATGGTATCATAGCTGTTGTGAATGGTGGCAGTGTTTCTGGGAGCGATCCGGGCAAAGGAGACAGCCGGCACACCGGCATCAGCGAAAGGAGTGGAATCGCTGGAATAGACATTCTGGGAAGCACTCATGTCAAATCCTTTTTCCAGAGCAAAGTAGGAGATGTAATCCACCAGCTTGGACTCAGTGGTGCAACAGGAAATAAATTTACCCATGATGCAGCCGATCATATCCAGGTTGATATTCAATACCACAGAGCCCAGCTCCTCCTTGTGAGCCTGCACATAGGCCTTGGAGCCTAAAAGTCCCCGCTCCTCGCTGCCACACCAGACAAATCTCAGGCCGTAGCGGTGAGGATGTGTTAAGAAGTGCTCTGCAATTCCCAAAATACCCAGGCTACCGGACATATTGTCGTAAGCGCCCTGGGAAAGGGAGGTAGAATCATAGTGTGCGGTAAGCACAATGTACTCCGGCACCTCTCCGGGCAGATCCAGTACCACATCACGGCTCTCGCCCTTGTATTCCTGCTGGGTCAGGACGATCTTAGCTGTGGTAACACCTTTCTCAATCAGACGGATTGCCGTCTTGGCATTGATATTGACACCGGGAATCTTGTTGCCGTTGCTTACAAAGCTGCGCAGCTCCCGCTGATCGATATCCTCATCTGCATAGTTGGCATCGCCGTCATAGGTGATAAAGCCTACTGCTCCGTTTTCCAGAAGATCCTGGTAAACCCAGTAACTCAGATATCCATCAATCATAACGATTTTTCCACGGCACTGAGCCAGGGAATATTTGTCCGTATTGCGCAGATAGTAGAAAGGTGCCTCTACCTGATGGCTTCCGGCATTAAAGTAGCCCTTGCAGGTAATCTTCTCCCCATCGGCATAGAATTCTGCCGTTTCTATGGTGGCCATATCTACCTCAAAGGGCTCGATGGTGGCTTCTGCTCCCATTTCCCGGATGGTGGATACCAGATACTGGGCACATTTTAATTCTTCCTGGCTGCCGCCTGTCCGTACATAGGCGGTATCTGACAGGATCTTCATGATTTTTTCTGCGTTCATTTTGATTCCTCCTCGTAGTC
>CAYMSZ010000038.1:0-9205 GCA_964393285.1 uncultured Lachnospiraceae bacterium
TGACCTGGCAACAGGCTCTGCTTATGTTCACTTATTTACTATGCCAGATATTCACTGAGAATATCGGCTATCACCTTTTGTTCGGCGGCTGTCAGTACCCTCCCTTTGCGAAGGGTGTCATCTGTCTTCTGCTCACGGCTGACTGCAATTCGATCCAGACTCTGCTTGAGCTGTTGGAGTCCACTGTCGATTTCTGACTCTTCTCTGACTTCTGCCGGTTCTCGATCCAGGGATCTTTCTATCGATCTTTTTGTGTTTTCTTCCTGTCTGCTGCGAGGATTTGTCTCTTCTTCGTACTGTTGCTTATATCGCACTCCTCGTAAGTTCCTTCTTGATTCTGTCTGATTTACGGCATAGGTCTCTGATGAGTCAGTGTTTGCTCCGTATTTTTCGTTGGTATGGGGTCTCAGTGCTGCGATTTCCTTTTTTAATCTCTGGTATCTGCGCCATGCCTGGATCTGTGTTACGACAGCTCCTACCAGCAGCATTCCCATGAGAATCAGTGTCCCCTGGGTTCGTAAGAATAACATTATGTTTGCCATCTGAATTTCCTCCCATCCTAGATTTGATTGGCATACCGATCCTTCGGTCCATGGTCTATATTCTAAGAGGAAACCCTTTTTCTGACTAGAGGGAGGATAGCGACAAAAAGGAACAGGGTTTCGACGCCCTGTTCCTTTTTTCGCTCTGTCTTAGCAGCATCTGCTGTCTGAATCCCTGTGATTCTCGTCTCAGAATGTCAGGATGCCAGATGTTCTGCCATGGCCATCACTAATTTTACACAATGCTCCGCTGCCTGGGCTTCAAACTCATCATAAGACATCTGGGCGCTATCATCTGCTTTATCGGAAATAGCTCTCAATACCAGGAAAGGAACATGATTTACATAAGCTGCCTGGGCAATGGCTGCTCCCTCCATTTCCGTGCAATAGCCGTCAAACTGTTCAATGAGCCAGGCTTTTTTCTCCTTGTCTGAAACAAACTGGTCTCCGGATACCACTCGTCCTACAAAGGTTCGAATCTCCGGATTTACTTTGGCACAGCAATTCTTTGCCAGGCTGATCAAATCAGCTTCTGCCACAAAATCAGAGCAGGCCATCTGCGGAATAACTCCCAACTCATAGCCAAATCCGGTGGCATCCATATCATGCTGGAGCGCATCTGAACTGATGACAATATCACCGATATTGATCTCTGCCCGCAGAGAGCCTGCCACTCCGGTATTGATTACCTGGTCGATGTGGAAATCATCTACCAGAATCTGTGTACAAATGCCAGCATTTACCTTGCCGATTCCGCTTTTTACTACAACTGCCGGACATCCTGCCAAGGTTCCCTGATAGAATTCCATTCCTGCCTTCTTCGTCACCTGGGGATTCTCCATATTTTTCTTTAACGTAGCCACTTCTACTTCCATTGCTCCGATAATACCTAACATACTGACTCCTTCCTCTTCTACGATTTCCTCTCATTCGTTAAATGATTTCATTCGTCATATGATTCAGAGGAACCGCCGTCTGTTATTGTAGCAGAATCCCCTTTTTTTGTCCACTTTGCAACGTCTAACTATTTTGAGGGATTTGGTATATTGTGCGAAATTTTTTTATAAATACTCATAGAAATACATGGAACTCTTTTGCAAAATGTGCTATGATGCAAAGACAGCAAAGAACCTGTTTTGCAACAGGGTTATTGGGTTTCCAAAGAAAATGTAAATTTATTTTATACAAATGGAGGTTATTCTATGACTATGACTTATCAAACCAAAGGCACCTGCAGCCGTGCAATCAATTTTGAAGTAGAGGGCGATACCATCAAGTCCGTAGAATTTGTCGGCGGATGCCAAGGCAATACCAAAGGAGTTTCCAAGCTGGTTGCCGGTATGAAGGTAGATGATGTGATCAACCGTCTGGATGGTGTAGATTGCGGTGGTCGCGGCACCTCCTGTCCGGATCAGCTGGCTCGTGCATTGAAAGCATATAAGGAGCAATACATTTCATGAAAAAAATCATTCTGACCGGCGGAGGCACTGCCGGTCATGTCACTCCAAATCTGGCGTTGGTTCCTGCCTTGCAGGAAAAGGGGTACGAGATTTCCTATATCGGTTCCTATGATGGGATCGAGAAATCATTGATTACACAGGCCGGCCTTCCCTATTATGGCATTTCTTCCGGCAAGCTGCGCCGGTACTTTGACTGGAAAAATTTTTCCGATCCTTTCCGTGTTATAAAGGGTTACGGGGAGGCCAGAAAGATTTTAAAGAAGCAGAAACCTGACATTGTTTTCTCTAAGGGAGGCTTTGTCGCAGTTCCGGTAGTCCTTGCCGCTCATAGTCTGCATATTCCGGTCATCATCCATGAATCGGATATGACGCCGGGACTTGCCAATAAGCTGTGTCTTTCCTCTGCTGTGAAGATTTGCTGCAATTTTTCTGAGACTTTGGCCTATCTTCCTGCCGGAAAAGCTGTCCATACCGGCTGTCCGATCCGCAAGGAGCTGCTGTCCGGTTCCCGCCTGAGAGGTCTGGAGATGACAGGATTTACTGCCAATAAGCCTGTCCTTATGATTATCGGCGGCAGTATGGGTGCAGTTTCTATTAACAATGCCCTACGGGCAGCTCTGCCTGAGTTACTGCCCCATTTCCAGATTCTCCATCTGTGTGGAAAAGGTCATCTGGACAACAGCCTGCAAAATACCTCCGGCTATGTACAGTATGAATACATAGGGGAGCAATTGAAGGATCTGTTTGCCATGGCTGATGTGGTAATATCCCGTGCCGGTGCCAATGCTATCTGCGAATTACTGGCGTTAAAGAAACCTGCTCTGCTGATTCCTCTGGGACTTTCCGCCAGTCGAGGAGATCAGATTCTCAATGCCGAGTCTTATCAAAAGAAGGGCTATAGTATGGTACTTCCTGAGGAAGAGCTCACTCCGGATCGGTTGGTGCAGGATGTCCTATCTCTCTATGAGAATCGGTCTGCCTATCTGACTGCCATGGAACAGTCTCCGGATCGGGATGCCGTTGATCAGATCGTGTCCCTGATTGAGAAGAATGCCTTGTCAAAGTAAAAAAATTACCCTGTCAAAAATCTGCAATGGTGTAAACACACACTTGCCGGATTTTTGGCAGGGTATTATATTTCAGTTTTTCAGCTCTTTACATAGCCTCATGCAACAGCTTTGCTGTCTCCTCCAATTCCGCTGCCGAAGGGGCTCCCGGTACCCAGGATACCATCTCAGGGCCACCCTCATAGCGAGGAATTACATGCACATGGAAATGGAAGACGGTCTGTCCGGCTGCACTGCCATTATTTTGCACCAGATTAAAGCCCGCTGCTCCCAGGGTCTTCTTCATTGCCTGACCAACTTTTGCTCCTACCGGCAGAATCTTTGCCGCCACTTCCTCATCCAGGTCACACACATCCGTAAAATGGCTCTTCGGTAAAATCAAGGCATGTCCCTTAGACGCCGGTCCCATGTCCAGTACAACCCGAACGGTTTCATCCTCATACACGGTATTGGTGGGAATCATTCCGTTTGCCAGCTTACAAAAAATACAATCATCTTTTATCATACCTATTCTCCTTCCGCAAATCCGGAATATTCCGGATCTTTTTCTTTTTTATGATGGGTAAACACCATGCAAAGCAGGATTCCGGAAATCAGTCCTGCCACATGAGCAACATTATTGATTCCGGTGCCTGTCACTCCATTATACAACGTAAACAGGATCATTAGCAACAATTGTCTGGTAGTCAATCCCTCCAGGTGTCCTCGATGCTTTATCACCAGCCACAGCATAGCTCCTACGATTCCAAATACCGCTCCTGATGCCCCGGCACAGCTGGCGTAGGGTTCTCTTGACAGGTAATATATAAGCGAGAATACATTTCCTGCTATTCCGGTCAGCAGATACAGCATTGCAAATTTGACATGCCCCAGATATTGTTCCAGACGCACTCCCAGATACCCCATCAGAAGCATGTTGTTAAACAAATGAGCGATTCCAAAGTGAAGAAAAAAAGCAGTCACGATGCGGTAATACTCCCCCTGCTCTACTACCAGCTTCGGAACCAGGGTTCCATGGTTCATCATATAGTATGAATCTGTAGTAGATCCATGGATGGATAATACGATAAATACCACAATGTTTATCATCAGAAATGTGATTGTCACAACAGGAGGATTCCTCCTGCCTTTCTTATCCCTATATCCCCAATTTTCTTCCATATCTCGTCCTTATCATTTCAGTTTTTGCTTATCATCATTTTAAAGAACAAAAAGGGATATGACAAGTAAAGTTTCCATAAAATGTGACAAAAAAGTATGAAGATTTTTTCGTTTTTGTCTCCCGGTTTTCCAAGGATACCGTTTTGTGGCAGCTTCGGACTGAGACATTTCTTTTATCTTTTCCTCCGGATATTCTGTTTTCGCCTCCTGCCTTCTCTGGTTTTCTGTCTCCATTGCCTGTAAGAATTCCCGTATACAAAAATTATCCTTCAATGTGCAATCATATAATGTATACAAGATCTGAGGGCTGTCATCCCTTCCTTCTTCAGACACTTCTGTGTGATCCATTAGATATTTCAGCAGCTTTTGTAAATCCTCTCTGGTATTTCTTCCGCCATCCGGGTATAAGCAAAAATAAAATACCTGACTGTTTTTCTGACTGTTTTCTTCTATATAAATCGTCTCCGGCAAAAGCAGCAGGCTCTCCTCCGTCAACATATATTCTTCTAATGTTTCTACGCTTCGACATAGGGTATAGATAAGCTGCTTACATACCTCCTGGCAAAGAGGCGTATGCTGTAAATATTCTTCCAGGCTGATTTTGGACGATATCTCATATTGATAATACACTTCTTCTCCTTCCATTTTCGTAACAGAAAGGAAATGGGGGATTTCATTTTCTAATATCATCCTGTGTCGAAAGGTTTCCGGCTCATTTGTACCGGGAAGCAACATATACGCACCATTCAAGCTTCTCCGATATCGTATCAAATCGTTTATTTCGCTCATATTCTTCTTTCTCCCTCCTGTTTATACCTGTTTTAAACCGCTCCCTTGTTTCCTTCTGCTTCCAATGGTTTCTTTTGCTTACTCTTGGTTCAAATAGGCTCCCATTTTTCTAACCCAGCCAGGTAAATCCCATACAGGGTCGGAAACGCTTCTCACCACTGTCTCCGGATAATCCGGCACCAGCGTTCTGGCATAGGAAGGAAGCAGCGCAAACTGAAACACTCCCTGAGTGGTGGCAATATTGTTTTCCACTGTCTGCTCCACGTTTTTTTGGCGCAGCACCATAAGTTTTGGTAACGGCACTTCTTCCTCCTGCCAGCATCTTTCCTGATTGATTGTACAAATCCAGGCATCCACCCACACCGTATCATGAGCATAGAGGACCACCTGTAAAATCAGGCACATCATAGCCAGCATAAGAGGAATTACCAGTGCCATCTCTATGGTAAAAGAGCCTTCATTTGACTGAACCAGTATATCCCGTAAGCCGCTGCCAGAAATGGTACAAATGCAATGGCTGTTTTTCGAGATTTTTTCTTGTGGATCATCAGATACATGGAATATACGGATGCCATGAACAATCCTCCCATCAATATGAACAAACATGTGCCGCCTCCTTCCTGTAATCCTATGATGCCTACAATCCAGGCATCCCCGCCTCCCAGACTTCCTCCGGTCAGCCGCCCGACTCCTTCCAGCAATATTCCCAACGCCATTCCCAAAATTGCTGTTTTTGAAAATAGCTGTCCACTTTTCTGCTGAATGAACATTCCAATCAGAGATACCAATAACAACTGCCAGCTGGGCATAGAGTGTTTTCGGATATCTTCCCATGACCAGACTCCCATCCAAAGCAATATCCAGGTTTTCGTTCCCATTTGCACATAGGTATTCATGTTATTCTCCTGTCAGCGTTCCACATCGGCTGCAGGGGCGAAGATTCTCTGCTTCTTCCAGCGGAATTGCTTTATAGGTTCGTTTCAGTCCGCTGCAGTCCAGATTTACATGATATCGATTTCCATAATCGGTAATGTATACCTTCTCCTCCGTTCCATCCGGTTTACACAATTCACAGGCATAGTATTTGCCTCCTCCCTGGTTTCGCAGACCAGACAACTCAGAACTGTCTACCTGACGAATCGACAACCGCAAATAGGTACAATCTACAGATCGATGGTATACTTCACTGTCCTCCGTCACATATACCAGTTCTGTTTCCTCCGATTCATCTGTTTCCTCCGGGTTTTCCTTATCCGGCTCATCTCCTATCCAGGCATATCGATAGCTGTACTGGGTCACTGTGATTGCATCCAGATTCAGAATCGATACCGGCAAGGGAACCGGATAGGTGACTGCCAATATGATTCGTCCATTTTCTCCATCAATCTGGCTCTTTGCAAAGGATATCTGCTCCGTTTTCCCCTCCAGGATACTTTCCCCCAAAGGATTTCTGCTGCCTCCGTCCATGTTTTCTTCCAAATGACTTATAAATCTCATGCGCAGCAGGCTTTCTGTCACTCCGTTCCCAATCGTCCATTGGGAGCCTGTCTCTTCTTCTGAGGTCCACAGCTCCGCCAGTTCTGTCCATCCTGAAAGAAGGCGGGTTATTTCCGATTCCTCAAGCCCATCCTTTATCTTTTTCCCCAGATCCGTTTGCCCCAGATAATAGACCTCAGACACCTCATCGCTTACCTCCTCCAGTGTACGCTGCATATGGATGGCCAGATCCATGGTGAAAAACAGCTCCACCATAGCAAGGAAAAATACCAGAAATATGACGGCTGCCAGGGATGCTTCTATGGTTACACTGCCGGTTTTTAATAAGGAGAAGATATTTGATGACCCTTCTTCTACGCAAGTTTGATGTATTTGTTTGGATAGCTTGATAGGAATGTCTTTTTCTTGCTCTTGGGAGAGGTTTTTGCATTTTTGATAGGATATTGTCGTATTTTGAAAGAATTTTGCTTGTCGTATCCGAAAGGCCATCAAATATCTTCTCCTCCTAATATCCACCGGGGATGGAAACCTGGCATTTTTTCCCTGCCGCTGTTCCCGAAATATTCCAGGTGGCACGGTAAATTGCCTGCTCCATATCAAAGGTGCCTTCTGTTTCTCTTAAATTTTCTTCTGCCACCTCCATGGTCCGATAGCATTTTTCCTGTAGCGGCACCAGAAACAAAAGCACCCGCAAATAGTCTTCATAGTCCATTCCCTCTGTTGTGTCAGCACCTTGTATTTCTGTCCGAAATTCCGGTGTCAGCAATTTCCATAGATTATCCCAGGAAAGGAACCAGCTTTCCTCCGTTTTCCACAGGGGAACCGATTTTCCGTTCAATAATCCACGGACATCACAGAACGCTTCCCCCGTAGCCCACAAAATCAATAAAAAAATCGTCACAAGAGATTCCGGAAGCAGTCCTCCCACTGCCAGAGAAATACTTCTTGCCATGGTCTTTACCTGTTCCCGACAGGCTGTATTCTGCAGCAAATAGACCAGATTGGCTCCTGCCCGGATTCCCATAAGATAGGTTGCTGTCTCTGCCAGGTTCTCTTTATCCCCTTCCTTTCCTGCAATGAGATATTCTGTCTCATATTGCAGTCCTGCTCCTCCGTCTTCACCATACTGCGCCGTATAGCGCAGCGCATATTCCCCGTAGAGCAGGTTCTGGTATCCTCCGTAGAGAATACTGCTTTCTGACTCAGTATCCTCACGTGGCAATACTCTCTGGATTTGATGATCCGAAAGATTATCTGCCTCCGGAAGAAGCAGGGTCAGATAACCGTCACTAAGCCATTCTCTCAGATTTCTAAAATCCGTCAGGGATTTTTTATCTTCTTCCTCCCCTTCTGTCGGTTGTTCCGATGTTTCTGCCACATCCAGCACTCCAAACTCTTCCAGAAAATCTTTCCACTCCCACAGCTCTGCTAAACCATCCCCTGAAATCACTTCTCCAGGAGAAGGCACCGTCAATCCGTCCATTTTATCTGCTGTATTTACAATTTTCTGAATTTCCTCAGGCATAGTCAAAAGACTTCCCAGGCGCTGCTTCAGCTGTTTTCCATACCCCTCCAGTTCACTCAGTGTTGTCAAAAACGTATTTTCTCCGGAACCCTTCAGTGCAGTAATCACCTCTGTCAGCTGACTGTCAAGAGACTCCACCTGGGAAATGACATCCGATACCTCATCCAACATGGAAGCAAACTTACTCTTCTCCCCTGCCAGTCTTTGTATCTTTTCTGTACAGTTTTTCAAAGAATCTAACATATCCTGAAGGGAAACCTCTTCTGTCCCATTCTCTCCCTGTGGGTTTTCTGATCCCTCTGTATCAACTGCACTCTCCGTCTCCTGTCCGACGTTCCGGTTCTCAATCTGGGCGATCAGCTCTTTTGCCTCTGCTGCCAGTTCCTTGCTCTCCTGAACCAATTCTCTTGCTTCCCGGTATTTCTCCTCCAGATCACGAATCTGCTCTTCCAGCTTTAGTATCGGTTCCATCAGGTTCTCTACCTCATGATACCAGTCTGCCAAATCCGAAAATTTTCCGGCTACATCCACTTTTTCAAAAAGCAGGGTAACCAGATCTGAGGGGATCTCATACTCCATGTAGGATATCACCGATGTAAGCCAACCATCGGCTCCCTCATCTGTGAGCATGACCTCATCTGTCATGGTCCGGGAATCTATGGTAATGGGAAACAGCCCTGCTGTTTTTTCATACAGCTGTTCACATTCGTCTCCAATCGTTTCTGCCAGCGCTGTATCTGTCAATGCCAGAACCCTGTATTGCTGCCACAGAGAAGTATCATAAGCCCCGCACATAGAGGTCACTATAGCCCTGGCTGACTGAGAAAAAAGATATCGGCTTCCGGCTATTCTGGCTGACTGGTAGGCTGTGGAGACAAAAGAAATCAATACCAGCAGACATAGGCTCAAAAATACGGTAATGGAGCCTTTTTTGTTTTTTTCTTCCATTAAAATACGCTTTCTGCCTTACTGAAGATATCTCCGAAAATAGTATTCGCCAGCTGTGTCAGCTGGGCTTTAAAAAGGATCACCAGCGCTATCAATACCACCAAAATTAAAATGACTTCTACCACTCCTACTCCCTTTTTTCGTTTCTCTCCCAGCTTTTTCATCATCTTCCCCATCTTTGTCCCTATTTTTTTCATGTCCCGTTCCTCCTGTCAT
>CAYMSZ010000038.1:9305-11058 GCA_964393285.1 uncultured Lachnospiraceae bacterium
TCCTGCCTCTGTCCCTTTCTGTTATTGGTGTCTTGTTTTCCTGCCTCTGTCCCTTCTCGTCACTGGTGTCCTCCTCCTTAGAAAGAGAAACTCAAAAAGGCCGGCACAAGAATAATCACTATCACCACTCCGAACATCATCATCATAGGCAGCAGCATTTTTGTGCTGATTTCCTCTCCTTTTCTGCGTATCCGGTGAGATTTCTCCTCCAATGCCAGATACACCTCTCCCTGCAGCATTTCACTCAGTCCCCTGGTTCCCTTTCGAATATTCTGCTCCAACAAGTTCCCCAGCTTCATATACCCATGAAGTCCGATTCGCCGGCCAAACTCTCCAAAGGCTTTTGCCGGAGATACTCCATTTTGAATCTGAGCAGCTGTCAAAATCATCTCCTCGTAGGCAAACCGTTTTCCTTTTCGCCTTTCTGCATTTTCATATTCGGATACGATACGCAGCCACGCCTGAGGCAGGGGCAGCCCGGCATGAATCAGCAGCGCCAGCTTAAATACGATTTCCGGATAATCTGCCTCCATCTGCTCCTCCCGTTTCTTTTTTTCTTCCCGGGGGCGTACTGCCACATACCAATAAACTGCCACTCCTGCCAGCACGCAGAGAAGGATTCCTTTTTCTAGCCAACCTTCCATTTTACTCTTTTCCTACCACTCCTTTGGCTGTGTCAAGCGCCGCCCTATCCATATTGCAGCTGCATACACGATAAGACAGCCGGTCATTACTCCCCGTCCTGCTATCCCTTTATAAAGAGGATCCAGAAAGCCCTCAAAGGCCATATTCAAATAAAGAATGATTCCTGCCGGTATCACAGACATGACAGACTGCTCCAGCTGCTTGGCAGCCGTCTGTGTAAGAATCTCCTCTCGCACTCTCAATTTCTCATGAATCAGCTGAGCTGTATGGTCAATGATGGTCACCAGATCGCCGCTGCTGCGCTTTGCCATGGTAAATATCTCTGCAAACATGCGGATTTCCGGGATTTTGCTTCGGTTTGCCAGATCCTGAATCAGGGATTCCGGCGTCTCATTTACAGATATGGCCTTCACCATTCCGGACAGCTCCCGGCTGATCCATGCTCCCTCTCCATACAGACTGACCATTTCCTTCCAGCTTTCTGTCCATGCATTTTCTACGGAATATCCGGTCTGCAAGGCAGCAGACAGAGACAAAATCGCATCTTTAAATTGCATTCCCAGGGCTTCCCGACGTTTTCGAATCTGATGTTTTCGATACCAGCAGGGCACCTGTATGATCAGAGGAGAGAGAAGGAAAAAGCCCCAGATACTTCGGTAAAAAATATAATCGATCCCCGCTGCTATGCCTCCTCCCAGCAAGCCGGTTAACAGCCCCTCCCAAATGGTCAGTCGATACCTGTCATAATCCACAGGAGATCCCTGCCATCCTGAGTTTGGTAACTCTTTGAAGGGTATCTGTTTTTTGAATAAGTTTTCCTTCCACCCTTCCTTGCCCATCTTCCCCTGTTTCTTCAAATTCGAAAATCGGCTGGAGATCAATGCCTCCGTTTTCACTGTGATTCACCTCCATGATAGACAATACCTTTCTACTTCCGTCCCGTAATTTCCCCAGATGTACCAATATATCAATGGCTGACGCGATTTGGTTGTTAACAGCTGTCAAAGGCAAATCTGCCGCCATCAAAACCATGGTAGCCAGACGCATAAGCATATCCGACGGACTGTTTCCATGTCCGGTACTAAGGGAGCCGTCATGTCCGGTATTC
>CAYMSZ010000039.1:0-10829 GCA_964393285.1 uncultured Lachnospiraceae bacterium
TCCGTTTTTTGATTCCCCTATGATTTTTTTCTCCGTATCCACCACCAGATTCCTATTCCGGCACACAGCCCAATCCACACCAGGTGGCTGTAACTGCCGATGGTTTTGGATACTGTCTCCCATGCGGCTCCTGTCAGGATTCCTAAATTAACCAGTATGACATTCCAGAGGAAGGAACCAACTGCTGTGTATGGCAAAAATCGGAGAAGATTCATCCGAGACATTCCGGCCGGAATGGATATGACACTGCGGAGGATGGGGATACAGCGGCAGACCAGGACACTTACCTCTCCTTTTTCCTGAAACCACCTGCCGGACCTGAGAATATCCTCATAGGACAGGTGGAGAATCCTGCCGATTCTGCTGCCACAAACCTTCTCCAAACGGCCTTCTCCCAGATAACTTCCTACCAGGTACAATAAGACTGCTCCCACCACAGAGCCCAGTGTGGCAGCCAGAATCGCCCACCATTTATTCAGAGTTTTGGCACTGCACAGATACCCGGAAAAGGTCAGTATTACCTCTGAGGGGATGGGTGGAAATACATTCTCGATAAAAATCAGGAAGAAAATACCGGCATACCCCCATTGTTCAATCCATTGCATCATCAGAGCTTTCATTCAGCCATTTCTCCATTTCTATGATTAAAATCGGTGATATGCTTAGTCCCATTACCACGCCCCACTGAACCGTATTCATAGACGCCACAGAGAAAAGGGATTGAAGCACAGGAAGGATTGCCACACTGATCTGCAGGGCAAAGCAAATCAGGAAGGAAAACACCAGTTTTTTATTGGAAAGGAATCCAATATGAAACAGAGATCTTCTGCTTCGTACATTGAACACATGAAACAGCTGTGACAGGCACAGTACCATAAAGGTCATGGTCTGGGCCATGACAGCTCCCTCCATACGATATCCGATTAAATAGGCAATCAGCGCCAGAAGTCCGATCATGATTCCCTCCAGGAAAATGCGCAGCCCAAATCCTCCGGCAAAGATGCTCTGATCCCTGGGAATGGGGGCTCGCCTCATAATATCCTCTTCCGACGGCTCTACGCCCAGAGAAATTGCCGGCAGGGAATCTGTTACCAGATTCATCCACAACAGCTGAACCGGCAGCAACGGGGAGGGATAACCCATTACAATGGCCGTAAAAATGGTAAGGATCTCTCCGATATTGCTGGAAAGGAGAAAATGAATGGACTTTCGTATATTGTCATAAATGGTTCTTCCTTCCTTTACTGCTGCCACAATGGTGGCAAAATTATCATCTGTCAAAATCATGTCGGAAGCATTTCTGGCTACATCGGTACCATTCTTCCCCATGGCACAGCCAATGTCAGCTGCCTTCAGCGCCGGAGAATCATTCACACCGTCCCCGGTCATGGCAACCGTCTCATGGCAGGCCTTCAGGCACTGGACAATCCGCAATTTATGAGTCGGAGTCACCCTGGCAAAAACCGATATCTGAGGCAATCGCCTTTTTAACTGTTCATCATCCATCTGATCCAGCTGGGCTCCCGTCAGAACATTGTCTGTGGCAGATGCCTCGCCGATTCCCAGGTTTGCCGCAATGGTTTTTGCGGTAGTTGGATGGTCTCCTGTAATCATGACAATCCGGATACCTGCTGATTTGCAGGACTGGATTGCTCCCCTTACCTCCGGTCTGGGAGGGTCCATCAAAGCAATATATCCAAGCCAGCCTACTGTCTCTGCCTCTTTTTTTGTATCTGTTGAAAGGGCAAAGGCCAACACGCGAAGACCTTCCCGGGCCAGCTGTTCGTTTTGTCGTCTGATCTGATTTCTAAGCTCCTCTGTCATGGTTTTCCATCCATGATGCTGCCATACTGTCTGACACCTGGGAAGGAGCACATCCGGGGCACCCTTACAGATCCACCAAAGCCCTTGCATTCCAAAGGGTCCCTTCTCCATGCGATGCTTCGTCATCATATATTTTCTGGTAGAGTCAAAAGGGCTCTCCTCTAATCGGGGATACCTTCGATTCAGCTTTTCCTGGTCTAACCCTGCTGCCTCTCCTGCCTCCAGAAACGCCTGTTCTGTGGGATTTCCTGTCATGAGCCCATCATTGCACAAAACAGCGCAGGTCAAAAGATCTTTACCAAAGACTGTGCTTAGAGACTCTTCTCCCTGAAGAGACAGGATTCTGGTGACCTCCATTCGATTCTGTGTCAGAGTTCCCGTTTTATCGGAACAGATCACCGTAGCACTTCCCAGGGTTTCTACGGCAGGGAGTTTACGAATGATGGCATGATTTTTTGCCATCCGTTGTACTCCCAGGGACAGCATAATGGTCACAATGGCAGGAAGTCCCTCCGGAATGGCCGCCACTGCCAGGCTCACTGCCGTTAAGAACATTTCCAGAACGCCCTGCCTGCGCCAGATGCCAATAAAGAACATCACCACACAGATTCCCATGGAGACCAGTCCCAGAATCTTGCTGGTTACTGCCAGCTTCTGCTGTAAGGGCGTCTCTTCCCCCTCTGATTGCTGGAGACAGGAGGCGATTTGGCCGACTTCCGTTTCCATGCCGGTTTCTGTCACAATCATCTTTCCATGTCCTGCTGTAATGGCTGTGGTGCGAAACAGCATATTTTTCCGATCTGCAACAGGCGTATCTTCTTCCAGGAAAAAGGCGGAACCCTTTTCCACAGGAACAGACTCTCCTGTCAGAGAAGATTCCTCTGCCTGAAGCCTTATGGCCTCCAGGATTCTGCCGTCTGCCGGTACCGTATCTCCGGTCTTTAACAGAACAATATCCCCCGGCACCAAATATCGGGCGTCCAGAGAGATGGTCTTCCCTTCCCGAATGACTGTGGCATGAGGAACCGTCAGTTCTTTCAGAGAATCCAGAGATTGTTCTGCCTTTGTCTCCTGAATCACTCCCATTACGGCATTGATAACGATAATGATGAGAATGATAATAGGATCCGTCAGGTCGTAATCTCCATTTAAAAAGGAGGCCACCGTGGAAATCACAGCCGCCCCTACTAAGGTCAGTATCATAAAATCTTTCAACTGCGCCATGAATTTATGTAAAATGGATGTATGAGGCGCATCCTGCAATCGATTCTCCCCATAAATTCGGAGCCGCTTTCTGCTTTCCTTCTGAGACAGACCCTGGTTCCTATCTGATTTCAGGGATTGACAGACGGCTTCTGTAGACATTGTGTGCCAATTCAAACTGTATCTCCTGCAAGTTCCATCTCTATATGGTATGCTGTATAAGAGATGGATTATGTCCACTCCCTTCCAAAACAAAAAGTTCGGTCCGGATACACCCCTTTTTGTCTATCCAATCGGGGTCTATCGGAACCGAACTTTTTTCATGATGCCAGGGTCAAAAAGTATTTTGCCTCTTACTGATTCTCACTGATATAGATGCTGGCACGACTCTGGATAATATCCGCTACAGCGGCAGCCGTCTTCTGTCCGGAGTAGAAAGCTTCTACTTCCTCTGTAATAATATTCATCAGATCTACATCGTAGTGATAGGTAACAGACGCATTGGAAATCACATCGTATACTTCTGCTATCTCCTCCTCTGTCAATGTAGGCAGCACAACCTGTTCATCTCCTACCCAATAATACCGGTCATACTCAACCTTGTTTCCATCCTCATCCAGATAATAGGGCTTTTGGGTAGCTTCCTCCATCTGGGCGTTCATCTGCTTGACAGAAAGGGGCCAGCTACCGGAGATGGTGCTCTGGTAATCATCCAGCAGATACTCACGGATGAAGGACCATGCACCTTCCTGATTCTTACTGGAGGCAGACATGGCAATTCTACAATCCGGATCAATGACGGCACCATTTCCCTCTTCTACCGGGTAGCCGATGAGTGTCACATCTTCTCCGAAGGTGCCATACTTCTCCCTCTGATAGCCGTTGAAATTATACAGATACAGATAATCAAACAACACCGCATCCTGACGGAATCTGGATTCATATACAGACCAGTAGTTTTCATCGTTCCACAGATCTTCATAATCGGAATAATCCTTGGGCAGGGTATTGCTGAATTCCAACAGATCAATAAAGGATTCGGAGTTAAAATTGCAGGTAGCATTCTCCCAGTCAATCCATTGATCTCCGGAATAATTGATGATGGTGCTTAAGAAATCCGATGCAATGATATCATCAAAAGCCTGTACATCCGGATTTTCACTGCGGGCGCTCTGAATGCAGTCAATCATATCCTGTACGGTCCAACCGGGATTTTCTCCCACATAACTGGATTTGGCCATCAGCGTCTGAATGTTAAAGGAAGGAACCAGCTGATACAGCTTTCCATCCACAGAATAGGTGTCCAGAATATTTTGCAGATAATCCTCTCTCGTTATATCCGGATCCTGATCCATAAAGGGATACAGATCCTGCAAGGCCCCTTTGTTAATGAGACTGCTTACATTCATGGCATCATTGACAAAAATAATATCTGCTCCGTTTCCTGCTATGATGTCATTATTAAACTGACGGATGCCGGCATCTGTATCCTCATCGGTATCATATGAGGAATAATCCACAATTCGGATCCGGTAGGTGTCACTGTTCTTATTAAACGCTATGACGCGGCTTCTTACATAATAGGTAAGGCCGTAGGTAGCCAACTGCAGAATGGTTTTATCTACCACATCCTCCGGCGCAACCTTTGTCAAAGTATAAAAACCGTAACGTCCTGCATAGTTATCGTATGAATAATCATACTCCGTCATCAGCAGGGTTTCATCATCCAGAACGATGAGATCCCCCAGATAACTGCTATCAATATCGGAATCTACAAAATTCATGATTTCTACAGATGCCTCTGCTCCCAACTGATATCCATAGAGAGAGCCATTGGAGGTATAATAAATGTCATAAGAGCCGCCATATACATTGGTCTGGACTTCATAGTTCCAATCTCTGGCATCGGGAATTTTGAAGGGTTCTCCCAGGGCGCCCGTCTCGCTGTCCCAGGTAGCAAACCATTCGGTATAGTCGCTTTCTGCCATGTACTCCAATAAGATGGTTCCTTTGGAGGTCCGGATGATATTTTCCAGATTTTCAATATCCAGCTTGGCAACAGCTGCAGGATTGCCCTGACTGTCATAGGCAACAATTGTACTTTCATCATCCTGATAGCAGCGTACCATGACGCCATTGTCGGTTCCCATTAAGCTGCTGCAATAAAACCAGGAATAGACATCATCCTCATCGGTAGAATCCCCATTGGATCCCAGCTCCCTGGTCCAAAGCTCATTGCCATCACAATCCAGGCAAACCAGGGAATAGATTTCCTGATACACCGTACTGCTGGATACATACTCATCCCGAATCAGATACAAATAAGACTGATCGGAGGCCATGTCGCTATACCACATAGAAGTATAGGGGACTTCCTCCTCATCTGTCATGTCTTCCTCTGTTGTAGTTTCTTCTTCTGTCGTCTGTATCACTGCGCTTGACAGAGCACTTTCGTCTATGTCTGTATCATCGTAATCATAGCTGTAATAGTCCGTCTGATTCAGTAACTGGTAGGTAACATCTGTGCCATCTACATTCATTCCTACCAGATAGGTAGAAGAAACGGAACCGTCATCACCATATCCCATTGCATAGATCCGATCTCCGGCTTTTGTGATGTAACTTAAGGATGTAATCCCATAATCCAGTGTGACATCCATGGACTGGGCATGGAATACCGCATTCTTCCCTGCCGTAGACCCGGAGCTGGATCCGGTATTTTTAGAACCGGAAGGATTGGCGGTATTGCCGGTCTCTGTACCGGAGCCGCCGCAGCCTGCCATACCTAAGGACAGGCAGATAGCCAGCACAGCACATATCCCGCGGAATAATGTTCTGTTTGTCTTACTTTTCTTCATTCTCGTTCCTCCTTTTTCTATTCGCTATCATACCCTTCCCAAACCCAATGAGCCATACCAGAAGAATTCCTCCCCCTGTCAGCCAGAAAATGGTGGCAAGGATGGTATAAAGAAGCAATACATCTTCTGTCCCTCTGGCTGTGTTTTCCCAATAAGGATACAGGATGGATTTGGTATTCATGGATCTGGTGCCAAACTGCAACAGCAGCTTCCATCGATTGGCCATGCGGAATCTGCCGGTATTATCTACGATTTCAACCTGCGAATCCTCCAGGCCGAAGAGATTCTCTACCGTAGACTTAGCATAATCCTGAATGGGATTTGGCATAACGATTTCATAATTCTGAATGGTGCCGCATGATCCATACTCCTGCAACATGCTGTAGGATAAGTATACGGTCATGGAATCTGCCCCTGCTTTCTCATTCAGGTAGCCTTTCTCACTTTCTACCACACCTGCTACGATTCCAATGTGAAGATTGCTGCCGCTTCCGATGGCGATCTCCTGACCGGCTACGTCATAAGAGCCAAACAATTTCCAGGCTGCTTCCTCATCTAACAGCACACGATCCTCCATGGAATCGGAACTGGTCAAATAGGATCCTCCGGTTTTCAAGGTCAGGGGATGAAAGAGGAAATAATCTCCTCCTACCCCATAGGCACTGGTGGTAATTGACGCCAGGTCAGAAGCCAGGGTAACCGTTCCCTTGGCACTGTAGGCATCTGCCCACAGTCTTGCCGTATCGGATGCCGCTTCCAGAGAATCCTGCTTGAGAGTGTCTGCCAGCTGATATTCAACGGATAAAATGGTATCCTCTGTTATGGTCTGACTGTCAGAAAAGAACAGGCTGATCTGTCTGGAAGAACCGGTTTGATCCCACCTTTGTGCTGCCTGCTGAGACAACAGTCCTTTGCCGAGACGGCTGCCTGCTATCTGAAAGCCCAATCCCAGCAGGAAGCAGAGAGCCAGGATCCACAAGGCTTTTTTCTTACAAATTATCTTCATGGGCTCTCCTGTCCTTATTCTGAGAATCGAACATACTGTCCTGCTTCCACAGGCTGGGTGGAGGTAGTAATGACATACTCATATCCGTACAAAGCAGCGGTAATGGCAGAGGATGTGTCATCGGAAGCAATTACCTCTACATCGACTCTGGTGGCCACATAACGGTTGCCCAAAGGAGAGCTCTTAGACTCCACTGTCAGTATGAATTTTCCGTTGTTATCTTCTCTTATGGCGCTGTTGGGAACCACCAGGTCATAGGTAGAACTTTTTGCTCCTACGCTTAATGTCAGGGTCTGGCCATCTGTTGCTGAATCTCCTGTAATGGTAAAGATGACAAGGCGTTTCTGTCGATCATCCGGATCGGATCGGAAACCGGAAACCACTGCCTTTAAATCATCGTAATACCAGGAATTCTGAATATCTGCCACATCTCCTACGGAAATCTTCTTTGCCTGATCTGATGTAACAGAAAAGCTTAATGTATATCCCTTTTCACTGGAAACCACCTGGGCCATGGTACTTCCCGGCGCCGTGCTTTCACCGGCTGCATAGGAAATGTTGGAAACAATACCGGCAACAGGAGCTGTGATCACCGTATCTGTGGTCTTTGCCTCCAGTTCCGCAATCAATTCCTTCTGACTGGCTATGCTGTCCAGAATCGAACCCAGACTGGTCTGTAACCCATATCCGGTAAGGAGATCCTGTAAATCATTCTGGACATCCGTAAGCTGCTGATTTGCCTGAGAAATTTTTAGCTCCAGGGAAGCTCTCTCACTGGTCAATGCGTCTCTGGCACTGGTGTCCGGGCTGGAGTTCTGCTTGTTGGTCAGGGCAGCCTTCTTGTTATTCAGATCCGTTTCACAGGCAGTCTGATTGCTGACAGCTTTATTATATTCATTCTGTGCATCGTTTACTGCTTTTTGTGCGTTAGCAATGGCAGTGCTATTGTTTGCTTTCACAGATTCCGTATTCTTCTGGGCTGCCGTATATGCCTGCTGTGCTGTCTCCCATTCCTGTTTGTCCGGATTCAATCTGTCCTCCTGGAATGCCTTCAGCTGAGCTTCTGCATCCTGTTTTTCTGCTTCGTTACCGGAGTCTTCTGCCGCTTTTACCGCTGCCTGCAGCTCAGCTTCTTTTGTCAGATCAGCATTGTAGATTGCTGCGGCAGCTTCCATTGTCTCCTTGGCAGCAGCTTCTTCCGCCTCTGCCTCTGTCACTGCTCCATTCACAGTTGTCATGCTGGTCTGAGCGGTATTTAATTTGTTTTCTGCAGCGGCAACGGCAGCTTCTGCACTGGAAAGCTTTGCCTCTGCATCGGTAACTGCTTTTTCCTCGGCGCTGGTATCTACAGAGGAATCTCCCAGGGTGCTTAATGCACTGTCAATCTCTGCAATACGCTGATTATAGGAACTGATGGTGCTGTTCAGGGAATTGATCTGTCCATTATAGGTATCAATTTTTGTCAAAACTGTTTTGGCAGAGCTGGCTGTTCCATTTTCCACCTGGTTCACCAGGGCACTGCTGGAGTCAGCTGACACAATTTCCTTCTCATAAGATTCCTGCAGCTCCTCCAGGGTTTTTCTGGCAGCTGTCAGCTCTTCGCTTTCCACATCCTCCAGTTCAAACAGAACCTGATCCTTTTCTACCGTATCCCCGTTTTTCACCTTTACACTTTTGATTTTCCGGGTCTCATCAATGACAATGTTATACGGGTCTGTGGCGCTGACGGTTCCTGTTCCCCTTACCTTGGCAGTAATGGTGGCAGATGTCACCCGCTGGGTTGCCACCTGGGGCAAAGAATAATTCATAATCGTGTTAGAAAAGAAGGTCAGGACCAGCATAATGACCAGAAAAATAATAGCAATGGTCTTGATTCGTTCTTTTCTGTGGCTCTTGTTTTCTTCCATCTTCATTCTCCTTATCCCTTGACGCCGCCGGAATAGGTGATTCCGTCGACCAAATATTCTTCTCCGTAGAGGAACAGCAATAAGCTGGGTATCATATATATGGTTGCCACTGCAAAGGCCACGCCGATTTCTCCCGCATTGATTTTTGACAGGAATACGGACAATGGATATTTTTCCGAATCCGACAGTAAAATCAGGGGCTGCTCTACCATGTTCCAGTTGTCAATAAACAGCAAAATGGCAACGGAGAACAAAGCACTCTTGCACAGGGGCAGGCATATCTTTATAAAAATTTTCCAGTCGCTGGCTCCGTCCATTTTTGCCGCTTCAATAATACCTGCCGGAATCCTCCGCATATATTTTGTCAGCAAAAACACGCCAAAGGGACTGAAAATACCAGGGAGCCAAATGGCCCAGTTGGTATTCAGGATTCCCAGCCATTTCGACACCAGATAATTGGGTACCAGGGTAACCTGATATGGCATGAGCATCACTACAATGTACAGGAAAAACAGAACCGTCTTTTTTTTGCCCGGATATCTCATAAAGCTGTAAGCCGCCAGGGAGGCCACGAACAGCTGAAAGATCACAATGGGAACTACCAGGATCACACTGTTCCAGAATTTTAACAGGTAATTGGGGCTTTTCAGCAACACCGTAATGTACTGGCTAAAGGAAACCATATCCGGTATAAATTTCAGATTCACCCGTTCTCCCACAAAGACCTTACCGCCGTTGTCATTGGTGGCAAAGATCTTGCCGTAATTTGCCGAAATCTCCGAAGACGCCATAAAGGAATTGGTAATGGTCAATACCGTAGGCATCAAAAACAGAAAGGCAAGGGCTGCCGCAAACAAAACGAGAACAAGGCGTCTGGATTTGTGTAAGATTTTTTTCCTTTTGCCTGTCTTTTTTTCTTTCGCATTTCTCATCCTTCCACATCCTTTCCAAAGCGATCCTCCAGCAGGAAAAGGATGCCGATGATGATTACCACTACGATGGACATTAAAATGGCTGCCGCCGACAACTTCTGATAGTCCAGATTATTGAAGGTATTGTTCATAAAATGCTGCAGCATATAAAGGGAATCATAGGGATAATCGTTGGTCAAAAGATAAATCTCCCGGAAAATCTTAAACGAGTTAATCAACGAGTATACCGTTACGAACAGCAAAGTCGGTGACAGATAGCGGAGCTTAATCTTCCAGAAAATAAGCCACCTGGAGCTGGTGTCCAGTCTGGTCACCTCAATAATTTCTTTGGGAATGCTGGATAAGGCCGACATAAATAAGATCATATTGTAGCCCAGATTCTTCCATAGAAACAGCAGGACGATGACTACCATGCTGTACTTGGATTTCAGCCAGTCAATCTGTACGACTCCAAACACGCTGAGCCAGTTGTTGACGGCACCGTTGTAGTCAAACAGTACCTGCCAGATCAGTACCACAGAGGCCACAGGAACCATCATGGGGCTTAAAAAGAAGGTGCGGAACATGCTCTTGCCCGGAATCTTGCTCTCCAACAGTACCGCTAACCCCAGGGATAAAATCACAGACAGAGGCACTGCCGTTAAAGAAAACTTGATGGTGTTGGTGGCCGCTTTCTTAAAGGCTGCATTTTTCAACAGCATCTGAAAATTTTTCAAAAAGACAAAATTGTGACTGATGGGATTATCTACCACAGAATAATAGACCACTACCAAAAAAGGAATCAGAAAAAATACCATGACGCCCATAAGACTTGGTGCCAGAAAACATGCAGAATGCAATCGTTCCTTTCTGCTGTATGTATGGGTTTTTTTCTTCTTTTTCGCTAACTTCATTCCCGTTTAACCCTTTCCATCTTTTTTGTAAACTCCATCCCTCGGAGCCATGCCCGTTGCACTCATATAGGGACCTATGGGTTGTGCTCGCTACTGATATGTTCATTATATCACGAAACTTTTTATAAAATATTTATTTTATATTACGATTTTATGAGACAAGGGACAAATGGACACAAAATAAATGCTCGCATTTATTTTTGTGT
>CAYMSZ010000040.1:0-10551 GCA_964393285.1 uncultured Lachnospiraceae bacterium
ATCATATGACCAAAATCGATGGTCTCATAGCTTTTGACTTTGGGAACCATATGACCCAAAATCGATGTCCTCATGGTATTGACTTTAGAAAGCAGGAAAACCCATCTTTTTATAGAGACGGGTTTTCCTGCTTTCTTATAACAACTTCTCTTTTATTTTAAATCCAGGGACAGCTGACCTTCCATTTTTTTGCCTTTTCCGCCTCGGCTGACGGATTTAATCTCCCTTACGGGAACACTCTTTCCCTCCATCTGGATTTCTTCCTCCAGATGAATGGCGGGGATGGCAGCCTTCAGGCTATCCAGCTTGTTCATGGCGATACCAATGACGCCGATGGCTCCCTTCTTCTTTTCCGGGATTGCCGACTGCTTGATTCTGGCGTAGACGCCCAATCTGGTAGCAAACACCAGCTGGCCTTTTTCCAGATAGGGGAATACGGCAACCAGGGTCGTGCCGGGATTCAGCTTTGTGGCATCGATGGTCTTGCGGCTTACATCAAACTCCTGGGCATTCACTCTCTTAACCATACAGTCGGAAGATACAAATACCAGCTGGCCTGCGGGATCCAGTGTAAGAACACTGATTACATTTTCCTTCCCACTGTCATAATTGCAGATATTGTCCAGGGGCTGTCCCTTATCCCGCAATTTTCCCAGAGGAATATCCGATACCTTAACAGAATGGAGCTTGCCTGTGTCTACAAAGATCAGAATCTTACTCTTATTGGTCGTCTGGACAATGTACTTGTAGTCGGCATCGGCAGCCTCTTTGTTTTTCTCATAAATGCTCTGATCAATACAGTGAGCGTATCCGAATCTGTCTATCAATACCGTAACCGGTACCTCTTTTTCCTCCGGAGTCTGTATGACGATAGCTTCCGCATCTATAATTTCCGTACGTCTTTGCTGATGGAATTCCTGTTTGATCCGCAGAAGCTCCTTTTTGATCTCTTTGCGCATTTCTGCCTTGCTGGCTAACAGCTTCTGATAGCGTGTAATTGCCTTGCAGGTATCATCATAATCCTTGCGCAGGGCGTCAATCTCCAATCCGATTAACCGCTGGAGTCGCAGATTCAAAATAGCATCTGCCTGCTTTTCCGTAAAGCGCAGCTCTCTGGCATCCAGCTCTGAGCCTTTGAATCGGAATTTGATGCCGTCAGTGATTCCGTAAACCATGCAGTCCTTGGCCTGCTTCAGGTTTTTACTGCCTCTTAGAATCTCAATAATCAGATCGATGCAATCCACTGCCATAATCAGGCCCTCATCGATCTCCTTCTTCTCCTCGGCTCTTTCCAACAGCTTCCGATACTTTCTGGTATAGATTTCATACTGGAAATCAGAGAAGGAACGCATCACATCCACCAGGGACATGGTACAGGGCCGTCCATGATCTACTGCCAGCAGATTCAAGCCAAAGGTATCCTCCAGGCGGGTTTTTTTCAGCAGAACATTCTTGATATATTCGGCATCTGCTCCCTTTCGCAGTTCAAATACAATGCGGATTCCCTCCTTGGAGGACTGGTTGGAGATATCTACAATATCCGGCAGTGTGCGATTTTCTACCAGCTCCGCCACAGATTGCAGGAACTTACTGATTCCATCTCCGATCATGGTATAGGGAATCTCTGTTACCACCAGCTTATCTCGTCCGGTTCCGGTCTTTCCTTCCTCCAGAACAATCTTTCCCCGAACCTTGATCTTACCTGTACCAGCCGAATAAATGTCCAGCAATTCCGATTGATTGCTGACAATACCTCCTGTAGGAAAATCAGGTCCCTTTAGTACCTCCAACAATTCGGCATTGGTGGCCTGGGGATGATCCAGATAGCAGATGGCCGTATCAATCACATCATCTACATTGTGAGGAGGAATGTTGGTGGCCATACCTACTGCAATTCCTTCCGAACCGTTAATCAGCAGATTGGGCACCTTGCAGGGAAGTACAGAGGGTTCCTTCTCTGTCTCATCAAAGTTAGGCATAAAGTCCACCGTATCATTTTTCAGTTCGGACAAAAATGCCTCCTCTGTAAATTTCTGCAGTCTGGCCTCTGTATAACGCATGGCAGCCGCCCCATCTCCCTCAATGGAGCCAAAATTTCCATGACCGTCGGTAAGGGGCATTCCCTGTTTGAAATCCTGTGCCATGGTAACCAGGGCTCCATAGATGGAGCTGTCTCCATGGGGATGATACTTACCCATGGTATCTCCCACGATTCTGGCACATTTACGATAGGGTTTGTCGGAATCTGTTCCCAGCTCATCCATATCGTACAGAATCCGTCTCTGTACCGGTTTCAGGCCATCTCTGGCATCCGGCAAGGCACGGGCTACGATGACACTCATGGAATAGTTAATATAGCTTTTCTGCATTACCTCTGCATATTCCGTAGACAGAATTTTTTCCTGAAAGCTTTCTTCTTTTTTCTTCGCCATGGATCTGCCTCCTATACATCCAGCTCTGCATCATTTGCATGGTCATAAATAAATTGTTTTCTCGGCGCTACATCATTTCCCATAAGCATAGCCGTTACTTCCGAAGCCATCCGTCCGTCTTCAATGGACACCTGCTTCAGGATACGGGTGCGAGGATCCAGGGTCGTTTCCCACAGCTGACTGGCATCCATCTCTCCAAGGCCCTTGTACCGCTGGAGGGTAAATTTGCTGTTAGGGTGATCTTTTCTGTATTTTTCCAGAGCCATATCATCATAAAGATATTCTCCTTTGCCTTTGGCCGGCATCACCTTATACAAAGGCGGCGTAGCCAGATAAACATGTCCCTCATAAATCAGCTCCGGCATAAAGCGATAGAACAGAGTCAACAGAAGGGTGTCAATATGAGCGCCATCTACATCGGCATCCGTCATCAGAATAATCTTATGATATCGCAATTTGGTAATATCAAAATCCTGACCGTACCCTTCGGAAAATCCGCAGCCAAAGGCATTGATCATGGTTTTAATCTCTGCATTGGCCAGAATCTTATCTATGCTGGCCTTTTCTACATTGAGGATTTTTCCTCGAATGGGAAGAATGGCCTGATAATCCCGGTCTCTGGCGGTTTTTGCCGATCCTCCTGCCGAATCTCCCTCTACAATAAAGATCTCACAGCGGGAAGCATCTCTGCTCTCACAGTTTGCCAGCTTACCGTTGGAATCAAAGGAGAATTTCTGCTTAGTCAGCATGTTGGTGCGGGTCTTTTCTTCCTGCTTCCGGATTTTAGCTGCCCGTTCTGCGCAGGAAAGAACGGCTTTCAGGGTCTCCAGATTCTTATCAAAAAATAAAACAATCTGCTCTGTGGTTACCTTGCTGACTGCCTTAGCCGCATCCGGGTTATCCAGCTTTGTCTTGGTCTGACCCTCAAAGCGGGGATCCGGGTGCTTAATGGACAGGACACAGCTGAGACCGTTGCGAACATCTGCGCCGGTAAAATTCACATCCTTATCCTTCAGGATTCCGATTTCTCTGGCATAAGAATTTAACACCCCTGTCAAGGCCGTCTTAAAACCGGTCAGGTGGGTGCCTCCTTCGCTGTTATAAATATTGTTGCAGAAGCCCAGAATATTTTCATGGAATTCGTTGGTATACTGAAATGCCGCTTCTACCTGGATCCCGTCTGCTTCCCCTTTGAAATACACAGGCTCATGGATGGTCTCTACGCCGTTATTCAGGTCACGAACAAAGCCTCTCAGCCCGTCCTCCTCATGGTAGGTTATGACCTCCGGGGATTCCGGTCTCTTATCTTCATAAACGATGGTAAGTCCCGGGTTTAAGTAAGCTGTCTCATGGAGACGGGATTTAATCTCATCCTCCTTAAACCGGGTCTTCTCAAAGATTTCTTTATCCGGCAGGAAAGATATTTTGGTTCCTGTATTTTTGGATTTGCGAATCTTAGGCAGCATGCCGTCTACCAGCTCTACGGTAGGAGTTCCCCTTTCGTAGCGGTCATGATGTACATAGCCATCCTGGGAGATTTCCACATCCATCCACTCAGACAAGGCATTGACAACGGAAGAACCTACTCCATGAAGTCCTCCGGAAGTCTTGTAAACCGAATCATCGAACTTCCCGCCGGCATGAAGGGTGGTAAACACCAGTCTGGCTGCCGGAATTCCCTTTTTGTGCAAACCTACCGGCACGCCTCTGCCATCATCCTCTACCGTAGCGGAGCCATCTGCCTCCAGAGTCACCCGGATATTGTCACAGTATCCTGCCAGATGTTCATCTACTGAATTGTCCAGAATCTCATATACCAGATGATTCAGACCCTTGGTACCGGTACTGCCAATGTACATACCGGGACGGACACGAACCGGCTCCAGTCCTTCCAGGACAGCAATATTATCAGCTGTATACGTTTTTGCCATTCCTTTTTACTCCTACTTCTTTCACTACTTCTTATACTACTTCTATTTCGAAGGCAATCTCTCTGATTACCATCCTTTATTTTGTGACGGCTTGCGCCTGATATCAATCTTACCCAGGGCCACCTGCTTTTCTCCAAAACGCTTTCGCAGGCTTTGCAGGTTCTCCTCTGTTCCCAGAATCTTATCCTGGAGCATTGCCTTCCTTGTCTCTCCATTCAAATTCAGAAGGAGTTTGATACTGTCCTCCCCCGGGTGAGCTCTGGTAAAGGACACCAGCCATTCTTTACTGTTTTCATAGAGGGCGGCATCGGTAATGGAAATCCACACATTTTTTGTCAGGCTGTCAGCAGAGACAATATTGTCCGCTGCGATGCTGAAGGTCCCATCATTGTCTTCTGAAACAGAACCATTGACCAACAGCACCTCATCTTCCTCCAGATATTCCTTGCAGGCATCATATGTTCCCGGGAAAACCACCACAGACACGCTGCCGCTCTGATCCTCCATGGTGATAAAAGCCATGGGCTTCCCTGTCTTTTTGGTATAGATCTTTCGAACCTTCGTCACAATGCCTACAAAGTTTACCGACTCTCCCAAACGGATGGCCGGCATTTTCTCTGCCTGGTTTCCATTGTCTTCCTCCGGATTTTCCTCCGTTTCCGGTGCAAAATCTGCACCTGCGCAGGTGGAAAATGCCTGAATCACTGAGGTATAGCTTTCCAGGGGATGGCTGGAAATATAATATCCTGCTGCATCCTTTTCCATTTTCAGAAGTTCTTTTCGATCCAGTTCCGGGCACTCCGGCAACCGGTCTTCCTTTACCGGTTCTTTCTCTTCCTCCCCGGAAAAAGCCGACAGCATATCAAAGAGTGACATCTGTCCCTTTATCTGTGAGTTTTTCTCATCCTTCACCTGTTTTAAAACAGTTTCGATGTTGTTTAACAGGGTGGCCCGGTTATATCCTGTAAAATCAAAGGCTCCGATCTTCACAAAGGCTTCCAGGACACCTCTTCCCACTGTATCCACCCGCTTGACAAAATCCTTAAGACCCGTATAGGGACCGTTTTTCTCCCGATCTGCCAGCATAGCCTCCACAGGAGCCTCCCCTACGCCTTTTGCCGACAGCAGTCCATAGCTGATGCAGCCGTCTGCCGTAACAGAATAATCGGCGCCGGAGGTATTGATATCCGGCTGCAGGCAGGTGATTCCGCTGGCTCTGCATTCATTCATGTACAGAGACAGCTTATTGGAATTGTCCATAACAGAGGACAGCAGACCGGCATAAAATTCTCTGGTATAATGCGCTTTCAAATAGGCTGTCTGCATGGAAATGGCAGCGTAGCAGGCGGCATGAGATTTATTGAAGGCATACTTGGCAAAATCAATCATGCGATCATAGATGCTGTTGGCAATATCTGCCGGGATATTGTTCCCTGCACAGCCGGGGATTCCCAGCTCCTCATTGCCGTAGACAAAGTTTTTCCGCTCTGCCTGCATAATGTCCATCTTCTTTTTTCCCATGGCCTTTCGCAGCACATCGGCTCTTCCCATAGAGAAGCCGCCTAACTGCTGAACGATCTGCATGACCTGCTCCTGATAAACGATACAGCCATAGGTAGGGGAAAGAATGGGTTCCAGCTGGGGCACAGCATAGGTAACCAGCTCCGGATTTTTCTTACCCTTTACATAGTCAGGAATAAAATCCATAGGACCCGGGCGATACAGAGATACCACTGCAATGATATCTTCAAAGCAGTCCGGTTTCAGTTCCTTCAGGACTCGTTTCATGCCCTCTGATTCCAGCTGGAAAATTCCGTTGGTATTGCCGGATGCAATAAGAGCCAATGCCTCTTTGTCATTCAAAATCTCATCGGTCCACAGAGGAATCTGGATTCCGTAACGCTCTTTAATCGCCTTATGGGCAACATTGATAATTGTCAGGTTACGCAACATCAGAAGGTCTTTCTTTAAATTGCCCAGATGCTCTGCCTCCACCATATTATACTGGCAGATCAGCAGACCGGATTCCTTATCCACAGACACCGGAAACAGATCCTCGCAGGGAACCGGCGTGGGGATGTGACCGCAGGCATGGGTACCGGCACTTTTTTTCAATCCCTCCAGGGTCTCTGCAATATTCCACAATTTCCCGATGCTGGGATCGGACTCTACAAATTCCTCCAGCTCCGGTTCCTTCTCCCAGGCTTCCTTTAGGGTAATCCCTAATTCATTGGGAATCCATTTGGCCAGCTTGTTTCCTACCTCCGGCGGATAGCCTGCTACCCGGACACAGTCCCGGATGACACCTTTGGCCAGCATGGAGCCAAAGGTCTGTATCTTACAGAATTTATCCAGACCGTTGGATTCTGCCTCAAACATAACCACCTGGTCTTTATAAGCATAGTCATAATCCACATCAATATCCGGCATACTGATTCGCTCCGGATTCAAAAAACGCTCAAAGAGCAACTGATACCGAATGGGGTCCAGGTCTGTAATGGTCAGACAATAATTCATGACCGACCCGGCGCCGCTGCCTCTGCCGGGGCCTACCAGAATGCCATGATCCCTGGCCCACAAAATGGTCTTTCTGGTATCCAGGAAATACTCGGCAAAACCCATCTGCTTTACTACCGACAACTCATAAGCCAGCTTTTCCTCTGCCTCTTTTCGCTCCGGATGTCCTTTCGGATAGCGAATTTCCAGCCCTTTGTATGCTTCATCGGACAGATACTGAAAGTAATCGGTTCCATAGGACTCTGGAATCACTACCTTAGGCATACGGTACTGTCCAAAAACAAAGTCAAACTGACACTTGTCTGCTATTTCCATGGTATTGTCAAAGGCATCCGGCAAAGAGGGAAACAGACTGCGCATCTCTTCCTCGGAACGCAAAGAATAATTTCCGTCATAGGTCAGTCGATCCGGAGAATCAATGGTTTTCTTCGTCTGAATGCACAGCAGCCAGCTATGGGCCTCTGCGTCCTCGCTTTTGATATAGTGGGTATCGTTGGTGCAGATCAGCTTAATGCCCAGGCGACGGCTGCATCGCACCAGTTCATTGGCAACAATGGCCTCCTCCCGGATTCCATGATTCTGAATCTCCAGATAATAATCCTCACCAAAAAGCTCCTGATACTGGCGGATCAGCTTCTCCGCCTTATCCGGCTGTCCCGACACTATGGCCTGAGGTACCGCACCTGCCAGACAGGCGCTGGAACAGATCAAGCCCTCATGGAATTCCTTTAACAGTTCAAAATCAATACGAGGTTTATAATAAAAGCCCTCTGTATTGCTGCGGCTGATGAGATGGCACAGATTTTTGTAGCCTGTCTCATTTTTTACCAGCAATATCAGATGGTTGTAATTTCTTTCTTCCTGATTTTTTTCTTTGAGAAAGCGGCTTTCGGGAGCCACATACATCTCACAGCCCAGGATCGGTTTTATCCCCTGGGCTTTACACTCATTATAAAATTCTACAAGACCGTATCCCACTCCGTGGTCGGTAATGGCAAGGGCTGTCATGCCAAGCTCTTTGGCTCTGGCAACTAAAGGTTTGATTTTGCACATACCATCCAGCAGGGAATATTCCGTATGGACATGTAAATGGGTGAACATAGGGGACCTCCCACATGAGTTACTTACACAACTTTTTCATTATATCCCGATATGGTCTTTTATGTCAATGACAAAGCCGCCGCTATGGTCTGACCCATAAGCGGCGGCAAGGAAACGATTTTTGTTTATGCTTCTGCATTCTGGAGGAACTGATGAATTCCGGCGGCAGCCTTTCGTCCGGCTTCCATTGCCAAAATCACTGTAGCAGCGCCGGTAGCGGCATCTCCTCCGGCATACACAGCCTCTTTGCTGGTCTTTCCTGTCTCAGGCTCTGTCACGATGCACTTTCTCTTGTTGACTTCCAATCCCTTTGTCGTGGAAGAAATCAGCGGGTTAGGAGTCGTACCCAGGGCCATGATTACCATGTCTGCCTCGATCTCAAATTCCGATCCGGCAACAGGAATGGGACGGCGTCTTCCGGAAGCATCCGGCTCTCCTAATTCCATACGGATACAACGGACACCCTTTACCCAGCCATTGTCATCTACCAGAATCTCTACAGGATTGCAAAGGAGGTTAAAGACAATGCCCTCCTCCTTGGCATGGTGCACCTCTTCTGCTCTGGCAGGAAGCTCCGCCTCACTGCGGCGATATACGATATGGGTCTCAGCTCCCATACGCAGTGCGGTTCTGGCTGCATCCATGGCCACATTGCCTCCGCCTACGATCACTGCCTTCTTGGAAAGGAAAATAGGAGTATCTCCCTGACCCAGAGATGCTTTCATCAAATTTGCACGGGTCAGATATTCATTGGCAGACAACACACCGTTGGCGCTTTCACCGGGAATATTCATAAACATAGGAAGTCCGGCACCGGAACCGATGAATACGGCATCATAGCCCTCTTTCTCTAACAGTTCATCAATGGTAACCGATTTGCCTACAATGACATTGGTCTCAATCTTGACACCCAGACTCTTTACATTCTCGATCTCAGGCTGTACAACGCCATCCTTGGGAAGACGGAACTCGGGAATTCCATAGGTCAGAACGCCGCCTGCCTCGTGAAGGGCTTCAAAAATGGTCACGTCATAACCCCATTTTGCCAGATCTCCTGCACAGGAAAGTCCGGAAGGGCCGGAACCGATAATTGCCACTTTCTTGCCATTTTTCTCGGTTGCTGCCTGAGGCTTAATCCCATTTTCTCTGGCCCAGTCGGCAACAAATCTCTCCAGCTTGCCAATGGAGATGGGCTCTCCTTTGATTCCCCGAACACACTTGCCCTCGCACTGGGTCTCCTGAGGACATACACGTCCGCAGACTGCAGGCAGAGAGGAAGACTCGCTGATCACCTGATAGGCCTGGGCATACTCTTTTTTCTCCACATGTCCGATAAAAGCCGGAATATCTATGGATACCGGACAGCCGCCGCGACAGCGGGCATTGTTTTTACATTTTAAGCAACGAGTGGCTTCTTCTACTGCCTCTTCCTCGTTGTATCCGTAGCAGACTTCTTTAAAATTGGTTGCTCTTACCTTAGGGTCCTGCTCACGTACAGGAGTTTTCTTTAAGATGTCCATTATTTGTCACCTCCGCACTGACCGCATCCGCCATGATGTGTTTCCCCTTCCTGGTATGCCAGGAGCATTCTTCCTTCTTCTGTCTTATACATCTGCTGACGCTTCATTGCCGCGTCAAAATCTACCTGATGGCCATCAAATTCCGGTCCATCTACGCAGGCAAACTTTACCTCTCCTCCTACTGTCAGACGACAGCCGCCGCACATTCCTGTACCGTCTATCATAATAGGGTTCATGGATACGATTGTAGGAATTCCCAGCTCCTTGGTTGTCAGGCAGGAGAATTTCATCATAATCATAGGTCCGATACAGACGCAATGATCATACTTTTTACCGGCTGCTACCTGCTCCTTCAATACTGTAGTAGCTACACCCTTGGTGCCATAGCTGCCATCATCTGTGGTGACATACAGATTTCCGGCCACAGCACGCATCTTGTCCTCGAAAATCAACAGATCCTTGTTTCTGGCACCAATGACCACATCTGCATCAATTCCGTTTTCATGGAGCCATTTTACCTGGGGATATACCGGTGCCACACCGACACCGCCACCAAGGAAGATAATACTCATGTTTTTCAATTCTTCCTGGGATTTTTCGCATAAATCGCTGGGCTTTCCCAAAGGCCCTACAAAATCTGCTACGCTGTCTCCTGCATGGAGCTGCTCCAGCTTCTTGGTTGACACTCCAATGGTCTGGAATACGATGGTTACTATGCCAGCTTCTCTGTCGTAGTCGGCAATGGTCAGAGGGATTCTCTCCCCTTCCTCATCTACTCGCAGAATGATAAACTGTCCCGGCATACAGGATCTGGCTACCCAGGGTGCCTGAATGTCCATCAGGAATGTTCGATCTGCCAGCTTTTCTGACTTTAGAATCTTATACATTATGTCTCCTCCTTGTAGATTTTCCAGCAGATTATGTCATATATCATTCATATTTTAGTCATACTTCCATTGATATATGAAATTTTCGTACTGTCCTTTGTACATTATATCACTCTTTTTTACTTTATTAAAGCATTATTTGTACAAAATCTCTACAAATTGC
>CAYMSZ010000041.1:0-10506 GCA_964393285.1 uncultured Lachnospiraceae bacterium
AGCCTTGCCTGCCTCATTGGACTCATACTTGACAAAGTTCTTCTGGAATCTGCCTGCCAGGTCTTTTGCCTTCTCCTCCCATACAGTAGGATCAGCATAGGTATCTCTGGGATCCAGGATAGCGGGATCTACGCCCTCCAGTGCAGTAGGAACCTCCAGGTTGAAGTAAGGGATCTTCTTGGTAGGTGCTGTCTTGATGTTGCCGTTCAGGATCGCATCAATGATGCCTCTGGTATCCTTGATGGAGATACGCTTGCCGGTGCCGTTCCATCCGGTGTTAACCAGATATGCCTTGGCGCCGCTCTTTTTCATCTTCTTTACCAGCTCCTCTGCATACTTGGTAGGATGCAGCTCCAGGAATGCCTGACCGAAGCAAGCGGAGAAGGTAGGAGTAGGCTCTGTGATGCCTCTCTCTGTTCCGGCTAACTTAGCCGTAAATCCGGACAGGAAGTAATACTGTGTCTGCTCCGGTGTCAAAATGGATACAGGAGGCAATACGCCGAATGCATCTGCTGACAGGAAGATCACATTATCTGCTGCCGGTGCAGAGGAAACAGGGCGTACAATATTCTGAATGTGCTGAATGGGATAGGATACACGGGTATTCTCCGTAACGCTCTTATCGGCAAAATCAATCTTGCCTTCGGCATCTACGGTTACATTCTCCAACAAAGCGTCTCTTACGATGGCATTGTAGATATCAGGCTCTGAATCCTTATCCAGGTTAATAACCTTGGCATAGCAGCCGCCTTCAAAGTTAAATACGCCATTGTCATCCCAGCCGTGCTCATCATCACCGATGAGGAGTCTCTTCGGATCTGTGGACAAAGTAGTCTTACCTGTACCGGACAGGCCAAAGAAAATAGCGGTGTGTTCACCGTTCAAATCGGTATTGGCGGAGCAATGCATGGAAGCGATTCCCTTCAAGGGCAGATAATAGTTCATCATAGAGAACATGCCCTTCTTCATCTCGCCGCCATACCAGGTGTTAATGATAACCTGCTCACGGGATGTAATGTTAAATACCACTGCCGTCTCGGAGTTCAGGCCCAGCTCCTTATAATTCTCCACCTTTGCTTTGGATGCGTTGTAAACAACAAAGTCGGGGGTGAAGTTTTCCAGTTCCTCCTTAGAGGGCTGAATGAACATGTTTTTAATAAAATGAGCCTGCCATGCTACCTCTACAATGAAACGAACTGCCATTCTGGTGTCCTTATTGGCTCCGCAGAAAGCATCTACCACAAAGACTCTCTTATTGGACAGCTCCTCCTGGGCGATCTTCTTTACCGCTGCCCAGGCTTCTTGGGATGCCGGGTGGTTATCGTTGGGATACTCCTTGGAAGTCCACCATACAGTGTCCTTGGAATTTTCATCCATAACGATGAACTTATCCTTAGGAGAACGTCCTGTGTAAATACCGGTCATTACATTGACAGCATCTAACTCTGTCAACTGTCCTTTCTCATATCCCTCCAGCTCCGGCTTCATTTCCTCATCAAACAGGAACTCATAAGAAGGATTATACACGATCTCAGTGGTTCCGGTGATGCCATACTGGTTCAAATTGATCTCTGACATTTTACCATACCTCTTTTCTTCCCTTTTTTATGGTGTCGGCATTGTGCTCAAATCCATTGATCACGTTATCCTATGCAAGCCTTCCTTAATTGTCATTTTCATGCCAATATCATTTTATCCCAACCAGACGATAAAATCAATAAGAAACCCTCCCGTTTTTATGGTTTTTATACAATTTTTATTATTATAAATCTTCTCGTCATATCCATTATTTACAAAAAAAGATCAGGAGAAACCATCATTCTCCTGACCTTACCGTCTTATTCCATCTATTATTTCCTGCTATTTACATTTTCAGGATTTCCCGTACCGTAGCTTCCATTCCCTCTACGCTGCTGACTCTGTTATGCAAAACAGGAGCCTGGCGCAACTCATCCACTGCCCCGGGGATCTTGACTCCGGAAATACGAGCCAGCTCATCGACACAGGCAAAGGCATCTTCTATCTGATCTGCATGGACTCTCCCTGCATCCGGTTCCAATGCTCTCAATATGCTGGGAGCAAACTTATAAGGACTGGCAGTGGAGACTACCAGTGTCTTCGTCTCATCTCCTGTTTCTCTGCGATATGCCTCATACACTGCTCCTGCCACTGCTGTATGGGTGTCCATGACATAGCCGCAGGTGTCAAAGGTATGGAAAATCTCGGCAAAGCATTCTTTTTCCGAACTATATCCGCCGTAGAAATCCTGAAGCTTCGCCTGCATCTCCTCTGTGATCTGATATCGTCCTTCTTTGGATAACAGGCTCATAAATTCTGCTGTTTTCTGCGTATCCTTTCCGGATATCTCATAGATCAACCGTTCCAGATTACTGGCAATCAAAATATCCATGGAGGGAGCACTGGTCAGAATAAAGGGGCGATTTTTGTCGTAGCAGCCGGTGCGGAAGAAATCAAACAGCACTTTATTTTCATTGGAGGCACAGATCAGTGTCTGAATGGGAACTCCCATTTCCTTGGCATAGTGAGCCGCCAGAATATTGCCGAAATTGCCGGTAGGCACAGAAATATTGATTTTTTCGCCTGGCTGAATTTCTCCCTCTTTCAACAGTCTGGAGTAAGCATAGACGTAATAAACGACCTGAGGCACCAGGCGTCCTATGTTAATGGAATTTGCAGAGGAAAAGGCCAGACCGCAGCCATTCATCTCTTCCTTCAGTGTCTGGTTTCCGAATATCTTCTTCACGCCGCTCTGACAGTCATCAAAATTACCGGTGACGCCTACTACGGATACATTCTCTCCTACCTGGGTCAGCATCTGCTGCTTCTGAATGGCGCTGACACCGTCCTTTGGATAAAATACGATGATCCTGGTTCCCGGTACATTGGCAAAGCCTGCCATAGCCGCTTTTCCCGTATCCCCGGAGGTGGCAGTGAGAATAACAATCTCCTTATCCTCTCCGTTCTTTTTCATGGCTGTGGTCATCAAATAAGGCAAAATAGACAAGGCCATATCCTTAAATGCAATGGTCTGCCCGTGGAACAATTCCAGGTAGTAGACATCATCTACCTTTGCCAGAGGAGCAATGACTTCTGTGTCAAATTTACTGTCATAGGCTCTTTGGATACAGGTCATCAATTCCTCTTCTGTAAAATCCGTAAGGAACTGCTTCATGACCTCCAGGGCCACATGCTGATAATCCATTCCTGCCAGTTCTTCCATAGGACAGCCCAGGGCTGGAATCTGCTCCGGTACAAACAAGCCTCCATCATCGGACAAACCTTTTAGAATGGCCTGGCTGGCTGTTACCTTTATCTCATGATTTCTCGTGCTTTGATATCTGATCTCCATAGTTCTCCTCTTTTCAGACCGCATGACTTTTTCGTATCATACCACAGCTGTTTTCTTTTCGCAACGATTCCAAAACATTTGATTGCATTAAAATAGTAAAAATGATGTACACTATAGTTGATTTCTCTTCCGGAGGTATTCTTCTATGAATCCCACATTTTCTTCCGCTTCTTCTGAAAAAATACCCTTTGACTCTGCTGCCATGCATCAGGCCAGACTTGCTGCCGGTCTCACCATCGAAGAAGCGGCAGCCATGACGGGACTGAATAAAATGACCATTCAACGCTATGAAAGCGGGGATATTCATCAGATTTCTCCCACTCGTCTGTTGAATCTGGCCTGTGTCTATCACAGACCCCCTCTTTCCCTCATAGGGATTCCGACTTCCCGTGATTTCTTCTTTGATTTCGGGTCCGGCTGTACTCCCTGTTATTTTGCGCCGGAAGGAGCCCTGCCTCCGGCCTATCCGGGAAAACTGATTCTTGCTGTAAAGAGAGGTCTCTCTCATTTTTGATGTCACAGGATTGCCCCGCAGAACACATGAAGGCAACGGTCCTCCGGAATTTGGGACAAAAAAAAGATGGAAATACATCTCTGTAGTTCCATCTACTTTTCCTTACATGGTGCTCATGTAGATTAGTTGTATTTACGCTTTCTTGCAGCCTCAGACTTCTTCTTCCGTCTTACGCTGGGCTTCTCATAATGCTCACGCTTACGGATCTCCTGCTGAATACCTGCTTTTGCACAATTTCTCTTGAATCTGCGCAGTGCGCTATCCAAGCTCTCGTTCTCTTTTACGATTACGTTTGACATAGACTCACCTGACCTCCCCTCAAGCTGTATTTGTGCCTATACAACTTTGGGCATATTTTAGCACGAAAATAATTATAGCACCTTTTCGTAAAACGTCAACTGCTTTTTCACGTTATTTTCTGCTGAAAGTCCATTTTTTTCATAAATCATCAGACTTTCTCTCCACACGGATCCTGACGGATCAAAAGGCGAATGGCCTCCACAGCCGTGTGGATGGCTGCATCGGTATCGTGAACCACAGGATTCTCCAATCCTGCCCTGGCTCTTTCCTGATTGGCCATGGCAAGGAACACAGAACCGCACCGGACATGGAGGGTATCTGCCACGATAAAAAGTGCCGCCGACTCCATCTCCGAAGCTTTGCAGCCCAGCTTCCTCCAGGCATCCCATTTGGCCTGAAGCTCATAGCCTACCGGTTTGGTCTCGGGAGAATGCTGGCCATAGAAGGAATCCTTGCACTGAACCACTCCTACATGGTAGGATTTTTTCAGGGTTCTGGCTGCCTGAACCAGGGCGCAGGTCACGTCAAAGTCCGGAACTGCGGGATATTCAATGGGTGCATACTCTCTGCTGGTGCCCTCCATACGGATAGCGCCTGTGGCGATTACCAGATCCCCGCCCTTTACATCCAAATCCATTCCGCCGCAGGTTCCTACCCGAAGGAAGGTATCGGCTCCGCACATAACAAGCTCCTCCATGGCAATGGCTGCGCTGGGGCCGCCGATGCCTGTGGAGGTAACGCTGACCTTCACTCCGTCTAAGGTGCCTGTGTAGGTAATAAACTCTCTGTTATCTGCAATCTGCACAGGATGATCCAGATAGCGGGCAATGGCCTGACACCGTTTGGGATCTCCCGGCAGAATCACATATCTTCCTACCTCCCCTTTGGCTACCTGGATGTGGTACATCTTATTTTGATCTTCTGAATAATTTATCATCAACTTTCCCCCCTTACTTTTTGACTCTGGCTTCTGCCTCTTTTTTAGAGAATTCACAACCACAGTAATTCTGCCGATACAGTCCATATTCCTCTGACAGCTCTACGGAGCGTTTATAGCCGTTTTTCTTTTTGAAATCGCTGGGGAGCCATTCCTGTCCTGCCTTTTCTCCCTCTTCTTTTCCGATCTCATTCAGCTTCTGAGAATTTTTTAAGGGACTGATGGTCAGGGTGGTGGTCACATAGTCGAACTCTCCTGCCCTGGCTGCCTCCACTGCTTTTTCCAGGCGCAGCCTATAGCAACGGAAGCACCTTTCGCCTCCCTCCGGCACAGTCTCCAGTCCCTTTGCCATCTCATAGAATCGCTCCGGGTCATAGGGTCCTTCCAGGAAAGAAATCCCTCCCATCTCGGCAATGAGCCGTTTTTGCTCCTCCACCCTTTTTCTATATTCCTCCTCATTGGTGATATTGGGATTATAGTAAAAGACGGTAATATCAAAATACCGGGATAAATATTCCAGACAATAACTGCTGCAGGGAGCGCAACAGCTATGGAGCAGCAGACTGGGACGCTTTCCTTCCCTTGTGATCTGCTCTATGATCTGATCCAGCTCCCGCTGGTAATTGATTTGATTTCTGTTTGGCGTCACCTGATTGTTTTCTTTTTCCTTCATTTCTGCTTTCTATCCCTTCCCTTTACTCTGTCATTTGCTGTCCGGTTTGCTGCCCGGAATCTGCCTATGACAAGCAAAAAGGACCACCATCTCTGGCAGTCCTCTCATAGGCGTTACTGCAGGAAATCACGGATACGCTTACTGCGAACCGGATTTCTCAATTTACGAAGTGCCTTGGCCTCAATCTGACGAATACGCTCACGAGTAACATTAAACTCCTTGCCTACCTCTTCCAAAGTCCGGGGATGTCCATCTTCCAGACCAAATCGAAGAACGATAACTTGTCTCTCCCGCTCCTTCAGATCTTCCAGCAAGGTATCAATGTGCTCACGAAGCATGACAGATTCCACATTTCCCTCCGGAGTAACTGCATTATTATCTGCCACAAAATCTCCCAGGTTAGAATCATCCTCTTCGCCAATGGGAGTCTCCAGGGAAGCAGGCTCACGGGCGATCTGCATGATCTCCATAACCTTTTCTTCCGGCATGTCCAATGCCTGAGCCAGCTCCGCTACGCTGGGCTCATATCCCAGTTCCAGGGTCAGCTTACGCTGCATCTTAGACATCTTATTGATGGTCTCTACCATATGTACCGGTACACGAATGGTTCTGGCCTGATCAGCCAGAGCTCTGGTAACAGACTGGCGAATCCACCAGGTAGCGTAGGTACTCAGCTTATATCCTTTGGTGTAATCAAACTTCTCAACACCCTTAATCAGTCCTAAGTTACCTTCCTGAACCAGATCCAAAAAGCTCATGCCTCGGCCTGTATATCTCTTGGCAATGCTGACAACCAGACGAAGGTTTGCCTCAATGAGACGCTCCTTTGCATCCTGATCTCCCTCAGATTTGCGCTTGGCCAGCTCCAGCTCCTCTTCTGCTGTCAGCAGGGGAACCGTGCCGATCTCCTTTAAGTACATACGAACCGGATCTTCCGTACCGATGCCGTCCAACAGACTGATGGCATCCAGATCGATATCCTCTTCTCCTTCTCCGTCATCTGAGAAGTCATCATCATCTGTACTAAGCAATAAATTCTCATCGGAGGAGAAGTCATCGTCCATTACACGCAGGACATCGATCCCCTCTTTCTCCAAATACTGGTACACCTTCTCCAGATCCTCTGCAGACAGGTCAAAACCGGCGAAGGCCTCTGTAATATCATTTTTGTCCAGGTTGGACTGTTTGCTCTTGCCCAGTGCTACCAGCTTCTGCAGATTTTCTAAAAACTTTTCCTTTTCCACGAGTAAAACTCCCTTTCTGCGACTGCCTGCCGCAGCCTTAGTATAAAGACAATCTCACAAATTTACATTATACTGTTACAGAAGCTTTTTGTAAACCCCGTTTTTTAAAACTTTTATTTTTTTGTATGTTCCTGTTTCGGAGTTTTCATAATCCGGATGGCCTTTTCCACGTTTTCGATGGTTACGTCTGTCAGACTGCCGCCAAATTCCCCGTCTAATACCCAGTCCACAGGTTTCTCACTGACAAAATGAATCTTCTTTACTTTTCCACGCCAGATATGAGGACTTTCCTTGCCCGGTGTTAAAAGATCGATCAGCGTTTCCTGCAAAATGACGGGGTTTTTCGGATTGCGAACCAGCAGTACCTCATGATATCCGTCATCTGTCTCTACCGTATCTCCGTACAAGCCCTTCAGACCGGCTACCCGCACAGAATTGCTGATCAGGCCGACCAAAAATTCATCTTCCAGCACCTCATCTTCTGTCTCCACCCGCATCCGATAGGGTGTCAGATCTCCCAGACGGCTCATGGCCTCCAGTATGTAGGCAGGGTGTCCCAGCACCGCCTTCATCTCCTGGGATGTTTTGTAAGAGACATCGGTAAACGCACCGAAGCCTGCCACATACGCAAAGTACCTGCCGTTCAGGCAGCCCAGATCCAGTTCCTCCGGCTCCCCGCATACGGCGATCTCTGCCGCCTTTTCTATATTTTTAGGAAGCTTGTGGGTATAGGCAAAATCATTACAGGTTCCGGCAGGAATATACCCCAAAAGAGGCCGTTTTTCCAGCTTCATCAGTCCGCAGCATACTTCATTTAGCGTGCCGTCCCCTCCGCTGCATACCACCAGATCTGCCTGTGCGCCGTAGGTTGCTGCTGCCTCTATGGCATCCGCCGGTTTCTGGGTGGCGTATATCTGTATCTCATATCCTTCCCTTGCAAAACAATTGATAATATCCATTAGCTTGGAACGGATCTGAGACTTTCCTGCATGAGGATTAAAGAGAAACAACATTTTTTTTGCCATCTATGAAATCTCCTTCTCATAATAGCCAAGAAGCAGATCCACCATTCTTCCATAGCTTTTCGACCCTGCTTCCTGCTTATTGATCTTTAAATAGGTATCGTTTACCTGATCGGATACCTCCGCAATCTTTCCGTCAAATTGTTTCCAGAACTGATTATTCTCCTGCAGATCTTTCCTGGCTTCCTCACATAGTTGTGAGGCAATTTCCCGATATAAATCCACTGCTCCATCCCGATACAAGGCATTCCCGCAATAAATCCATGCCAGAATTGCCCCGGAGTAACGAAATGCACTGTTATCCGATTGGCTGCAGGCCAGATATGCAATAAAATTCGCCTCCTCTTCCCGCATGTAACCGCGAAGGTGAGACAATTCATGACAGATGGTCACCGGAATATCCACTGCCGGCATTTCCTTATTGTAATTGGCCTCAATGGTAAAAGGAGAATAGATTCCCTCTATCTTTTGTACCGATAAGATCCGGGAAAACTGAATTGCTTTGGGATTGGGATAGTATCCACGCAGCTGAGAATAGGAAGCCCCCAGCTGATACATGGAAGTTCTGGCGATTTCATTCATGTCATCCGGAAGTACCAGCAGGTTTTCCTCATCCCACTGGATTTCCTCTGCCGCCTCATTGATTTCCTCTACCAAAAGCCGGCAAAGAGCTGCCAGCTGGTCCTGAGAATATTCTTCCAGGGTAAAGCCTGCCTCTGTGGAAAAAGGTGTTCGATGGTAATTGATTCCTCCACCCAGAGTAAATGTCAAAAGCAGGATTGCTGCACACAAAAAAGCCACACTCCCTGCCTTGCAAATTCCATGGAGGATGGTCAGCCGTCCCTTTATCATGTTACCGATCAGTACCGCCAAACCCACAATGAGTAATAAAATTCCAATATACAAGCCGATTTCTACCACAGAAAAAGGAAAGACCGACATGACCCTCCCCACTGTTGCCACGAAAAAGCGGTATACGGTTTGGGCATAGAAATCAGCAAAAGCCTGCCATGTTCTGGCAAGCCATTGAAGGATCAAAGCAATGACTGTCAGAACCCCCGCTGCCAGCATTCTGTGTCCTTCCGGTTGATAGTTCGAATGGAAACGCCCCGGTTTTTTCATTTGCAAACACCCCACACATGATGTTATCGTCAAGCTCTCTGTTGCAAATCTTCTCCTGTCACACTCTTTCTAGTATACATAGAAATGTCTAAAATCTCAAGTGCTGAAAGGAGGGATTCTTGCTTCCCTTTCATTTCTGTGCTATGATTTACCCATACAAAAAGCAGGAGGCAAATCACATGGCTGGATCAACATTCGGAAAGCAATTTACTGTTACATCCTGGGGAGAATCCCATGGGAGAGGAGTCGGTGTCGTCGTAGATGGTTGCCCTGCCGGTCTTCCTCTTAATGAGGAGGATATTCAGCGTTGCCTGAATCGGCGCAAACCGGGGCAAAGTACCTATACGACCTCCCGTCAGGAAAAAGATCAGGTCATGATCCTGTCCGGTGTTTTTCAGGGAATGACCACCGGTACTCCCATTTCCCTGTTGGTTTTCAATGAGGACCACCACTCTGCCGATTACACAGAGATCAAAGATGTCTTTCGTCCCGGTCACGGAGATTATACCTTCCAGGAGAAGTACGGAATCCGGGATTACCGAGGGGGCGGCCGTTCCTCCGGCCGGGAAACCATAGCCAGAGTTGCCGCCGGTGCCATCGCAGAGAAAATTCTCGCCACTCTGGGTATCACTGTTACGGCCTATGCCTCTGAAATCGGTCCGGTACACGCAGATCCTGCCAATTTTGACCCTTCTGAAATCACCCGCAATCCCTTTGGTCTTCCGGATGCCCAGGCTGTCCCTGCCGCCCAAGAGTATGTAACCACCTGCATGGAGCAGAAAAATTCTGCCGGAGGCATCGTAGAGTGCATGGTAACCGGTCTTCCTGTCGGATTAGGAGAACCGGTATTCGATAAGCTGGACGCCTGTCTGGGCAGGGCACTTTTCTCCATTGGCGCCGTAAAAGGAGTAGAAGTGGGGGATGGCTTTGCTGCCGCTAAAGCTACAGGTCTCACCAACAATGACGAGTTCTACACCGATGGCAAGCAGGTTTTTAAAAAGACAAACCACGCAGGCGGCATTTTAGGCGGCATGAGTGATGGTTCTCCTTTGATTGTCCGGGCTGCCTTCAAACCCACTCCCTCTATTTTCTCTCCTCAGAAAACAGTGAATCGGAACCTGGAGAATGTAACCATCTCCATCCATGGGCGCCATGACCCGCTGATTGTTCCCAGAGCAGTTGTGGTTGTAGAATCCATGACTGCCATTACCCTGGTGGACCTGCTGCTTCAAAACATGTGCTGTCAGATGGACTATGTTCAGAAAATTTATGGGAAACCGGCATCTGATGAGCCAACAGGCTGCTGAAAGCGTAAACTTTCACT
>CAYMSZ010000042.1:0-1865 GCA_964393285.1 uncultured Lachnospiraceae bacterium
ACGAAAAATTTTCTTTTGCCGCCTGTTTGATGATACTGGTTGTGCTGGACATTTTATTTTACACCCCTATCATTTATAATTTTTTCTAAACAGTTCTCTGTTTGTGGTTTTTCTTGCCAGAAATGCTCCCAGAGACTGTAATAACCATACGCAGATCAGCAAAATTACCACACAGACATTGACGATATCCTGGTGATGAAGGTTCTGACCATAGTTAATTGCAAAGCTACCGATACCGCCTGCACCTACTGCGCCTGCCATGGTAGTCAGACCGATCAGGCTGATGGCAGTGATGACGGTAACACGAATGAGATCCGGCACTGCCTCGTGAAGATATACCCGGAATACCAGACCCAGAACACCGCTTCCCATACTTCTGGCAGCTTCAATCTTGCCATCGCTGACACCGGCCAGAGCCGTCTCTACCTGTCTGGTGTAGAAAGGTACGGTACCAAATACCAGGGGAACACAGGCACCCTTGACACCAATGGCCGTTCCTACCAGCAGTCTGGTCAAAGGAATGATAAAAATCAGCAGGATCAAAAAGGGAATGGCCCGGAAGAAGTTGATTACGGTATCCACTACTGTAAAAATAATCTTATTGGGAGAAATTCCGTCCTTTTTTGTCACTGTGAGAATGACGCCAAAAAACAGACCCAGGACAAAAGAAATGCTTCCCGCAATGGCAAACATCTGCAGGGTTGCCTGGCAACTGGTAAGAAATCTATCCCAATAATCTACCACATTGGGTATCCACTGTTCAATTTGCTGCAACATGATCCAGTACCTCCACTCTTACTTTGTTTTCTGTCATATAGGCTATGGCTTTCTTCACATCATCCTCCTCGCCCTTTAACACAACGATCATCTTACCCAGGGCGCCTTCCTGCAATAATTCCACATTTGCCAGGACGATATCCACATCTACTTTATACATGCGGGATACTGCAGAGATCATAGCCTCTCCTACGCTCTCCTTTACGAAAGTCAGACGAACCAGGCTTCCTTTTTTCACCTGCATAAACTCGTCTTCCCGCTCCAAAAGCTGATCCAGCTTGCCTAATGAGGAGGTGGAGCTTACAAATTTCTGGGTAATGGGCGCCTTAGGCTCTGCAAAGATCTGGTAGGCATTGCCTTCCTCCACTACGGAGCCGTACTCCATGACTGCTACCCTGTCACAGATGGATTTGATAACTGCCATCTCATGGGTAATCAGGACAATGGTAAGTCCTAACTGCTTATTCAACTTTCTTAACAATTCCAGGATAGACTCCGTAGCGTCCGGGTCCAGGGCACTGGTGGCCTCATCAGACAAGAGAACCTGGGGCTTATTGGCCAGGGCTCTGGCAATGGCCACACGCTGCTTCTGTCCGCCGGAAAGCTGGGAGGGATACACATTGATCTTATCCCGCAAATCTACCAGATCCAGCAGTTCTACCACCCTGTCCCGGATCTCGGTTTTGGACATGCCGGAGTGTCTCAGGGGATAGGCAATATTGTCAAAGACCGTACTTCTGTCCAGCAGGTTAAAATGCTGGAAGATCATTCCGATTCCCTGGCGGGCTTTATTCAATTCTTTTTCCTTAATATATTGAGTGGTGGAATTTCCCTTGGCATCCTGAGTAGTCTGAACCATGGTTACACCATTTACCTGGATGAAACCGGAATCCGGTCTTTCCAGCAGATTGATGCAGCGCACCAGCGTAGATTTTCCTGCTCCTGAATATCCAATGACACCATACACCTCTCCATCCTGAATCTCCATGGAAACATCTTTCAAGGCTTCCACATCTCCTGATTTCAGATGGTAGGTTTTATTCAAATTCTGAATTTTAATCATACGATCTGTATCCTTTCTTTCCTTC